>JAGOBZ010000324.1 GCA_017999015.1 Kiritimatiellia bacterium | reverse complement strand
CCCAACGCCTAACTCCTTAATCACCACCTCAGTCTTGTCATCGAACGGCACGATCGTTTAGAATGGGCCGTATTAAGCAAAAGGAAGCAGGCATGAAACGCATTGTCACGTGCCCGAAATGCGAGGCAAAACTGGCGGTCTTCGACCTCGGCAAGCCCATCAACCAAAAGTGTCCCAAATGCGGCAACGCCTTCGTCATTGAATCCGAAGAGGACAAAGAGGCGGTGAAAACCGTAGAGGCGGCCGATACGGGCAAGCCCGCGAGCGACGGCGCGAAAAAGGCTGAAGCGTCGACAAGTGACGTCAAGACGGCCGTCGCGGATGTGAAGGCGGCGGAGGACGCAGCGTCGAAGGGAAAGACCGCTGCCCAACCGGATGCCATCGCGCCGGATAAGAAGGATGCCGGTGAAAAAAAATCGGAGGATGCCGATAAGCCCTCTGACAAATCACCGGACAAAAAAGAGCCGGCTGCCAAAGGGAAAGAGATCGCGCTTAAGAAACCGGTTGAGCGTCCCGGCGGAACGGACAAGCCGATGGTGTCGGCCAAACGCGAGCCGGTTGCGTCAGCAGCGCTGGATAGCGCGGTGCCGCCTGCCGCCGGACCCTCGCCGCTGTTCTCAATCGTGGTGGCGGGGCTTTTGATTCTGGTGATCGTCATGCAGGTCATGATGAAGGTGCGCGCGGAAAAACAGTACAAGACGCTGATCGAGCACCTGCAGTATATCGAAAAGAACTTGAAGTAAGAGACGCAGTCCAACACGAAGGGGGAACGTGCTGATGGATATCGCGACGGTTGAGTCTAAACTCAAAAAAATGATTGTCGAGCGCCTGTTCTTGAACGTGGCGCCTGAGGCGATCGTGACGGAGGCGTCACTGGTCGATGCGTACGGCGTGGATTCGGTCTGCCTGCTGGAGTTGGTGGTCGGCCTCGAGGAGGCGTTCGGCATTGTGATCGAAGACAGCGACTTTGACGTGCGGAATTTCATTTCGGTGGCCGCGCTGCGCGATTTCGTGCTGGCGCGCCTGCCGGCGTGACAGGCGGGGTGAGCCGCCGATGCGCCATCAGCATGTCGAAAAGTGGGAGAGCCGGCTGAATGAACTCCTGAGGCAGGTCGACCACACGCTTGAGGAGAAGTACGGGCATCTGTTCACAGCGCATCCCGCACGTCCGCCTAAAGGTTCGACTGCGAACCCGCAGCAGGACGGGCTTTTCCGGGTCACGGCCAGCTTCAGCCCCGGGTTCGGAACGGAGCTGGGCAAGGGGTATGTGCTGCAGCTTGATCTGGTTACCCTTGAAAAGGTGCCGCAGGCGGAGGTCGAGCGCATGCAGCGCGAAGCCGTCGGCTTGATTCAGGATGGGCTGGAGAGTGTGTTGCCGGGGCGCGGCCTGACGGTGCAGCGTGACGGCAATGTGTGGAAAATCGTCGGCGACCTGTCGATCACGTCGCTGCGCACAGAGCACTGAGCAGAAAACGGACAAACCGGTTTCGCGGGAGCGGTATGGATGCTGCATCGGCGGTCAGCTTGTCGCAATCGATCGGCTACGGGACGATCATCCATGTGGTCTTGTGGCTGCTGGTCTGCCTGCATCTGCTGCTGAAACCGCGTGATGCCCGCACGTCGCTGCTCTGGATTTTCTTCACCAGCATCTTTCCCTTCATCGGACCCTTCGCGTATGTCTTGTTCGGGATCAACACGGTGCCGAACAAAGGGTGGCAGAAGCAGTATTCGGACACGACGTTCCAGAAACGCCAGCGCCTGACCAGCCGCAGCACCCATCCGCTGGCGGCGATGCACACCCGGCGCAACGCGTTGCGCGCGACGCTGGACGACCGTATGTTGGCGCCGTTCAACCGGATACTCGATCACCTTTCAGGCAACCATCCGCTGCTGGGCGGCAATGACATTCAGTTGCTGGAGCCGGCCGGGCTGGCGCTTGAGGCGATGTTCCTCGCCGTGCGCGAGGCGCGCCACCACATCCACCTCTCGACGTATATTTTCAATGACGATGCGGTGGGCCAGCGTCTGATGAACCTGCTGATTGAAAAAGCGCGAGACGGGGTTCAGGTCCGTGTGTTGTACGACGCGTTCGGTTCGGCCGGCGCCAACATCCGGCTGTTCTTCTGGCGCCATCGCCGGGAACCCAACCTGGAGATCATCGGCTTTTCCCAAGCCAATGTGCTGAAACGCAAATTTCAGCTCAACCTGCGCAACCATCGCAAGATCCTGGTGCTCGACGGCGTTGTGGCTTACACGGGCGGCATCAACTTCCATGATGTCTATCTGCCCCGAGGCAACAGGCCTGGCACACTCGACTACCATTTCCGCGTCACAGGGCCGGCCGTACTTGAATTGCAGTATACCTTCTTGCGCGACTGGTACTATATGACCGACCAGCCCGCCGAAAAATTGCTGGCGAAATGTTTTTTCCCGGCTCCGGCCGCAGCGGGCGAGATGGCAGTCAGGTTGCTGAACAGCGGCCCCACGCGCGAGGAGACGGCTGCGGCAATGCATGGTTTTTTTGCGGCGCTGAATCTGGCGCGCCGGCAAGTGCTGATCGTGACGCCCTATTTCGTGCCGCCCGAAGCGCTGATCCTCGCGCTGCGCCAGGCCGCCTTCCGCGGGGTTGAGGTCAAGGTGCTGGTCCCGTCCGTCAACAACCATCCGACGTTGCAGTTCGCGTCACAGGCGCTGTATGCCGAGTTGCTGGTCTCCGGGGTGCGGATTTTTGAACGGGCGCCGCCGTTCATCCATGCCAAGGCCGCCGTCATCGACGACGCCGTGACGATCATCGGCAGCGCGAATTTCGATCCGCGCAGCCTGTTTCTCAACTATGAAACCAACCTGGTCGTTTTCGATGAGAGTTGTGCGGCGCGCGTCAAGGCCGCCGTGCTCAACGATCTGTCTCAAGCGGTTGAGGTCCATTACGCGGATTGGCGCCGTCGGCCCTTGTGGCGCAAGTTGGTTGAGAACTTTTTCAACTTGTTTCACCCGATCGCCTAGTTCGCGAGGCTGCTGCGACACGCAAGTGTACGATAAGAAACGGGACTTGTCGATGGGGCGTGATGCCTTCGTGTGAAGAGTGTTTTTGATCGGTTTGAGCATGAGGTTGACTGGCCAGTCAACATTTGGTTATTATGCCAAACAACGAGGTTGGCCAAAGTGAGAATGTGAACGCTCAACGTCCAACGCTCAACGCTAAAGTGAGGCCATCTGTGATAAACGAGGTGTTTTCCAGTCTGACACATGCGGTCGAGGGCACGCCCGCGATCGCGCTGACGGCGGCGGTCGTGTGGGGCGTCCTGAGCATCGTGCTCAGTCCCTGCCATCTGGCGAGCATCCCTCTGATCGTGGGGTTCATCGACCAGCAGGGTCAGATGAGCACGCGTCGGGCCTTCACGATCTCGCTGCTCTTCTCGCTGGGCATCCTCATCACCATCGGCGTGATCGGGGCTGTCACGGCGGCGGCGGGACGGATGATGGGCGACGTGGGGCGCTGGGGCAACTACGCTGTGGCGGCGATCTTCTTCGCGGTGGGCCTGTATTTGCTAGAGGTGATCCGGCTGCCGCTGCCGGACGCGGCGCAGCCGGGCATCAAGAGCAAGGGCATGCTGGCGGCGTTCGTGCTGGGTCTGGTTTTCGGCGTCGCGCTGGGGCCTTGCACGTTCGCCTACATGGCGCCGATGCTGGGCGTGACCTTCCGGCTGGCCTCGACGAACCTCTCCTACGGCGTGTTGCTGCTGGTGCTTTACGGCGTGGGGCATTGCGGAGTGATCGTGCTGGCGGGAACGTTCAGCGAGGTCGTCCAGCGCTACCTGAACTGGAACGAAAAGTCCAAGGGGTCGATTATCCTGAAAAAGGTCTGCGGCGCTCTCGTCCTGCTGGGCGGGCTGTGGCTGCTCTATACGGCACGCTGAGTGCAGACTGAGGCCGGTCACTCCTTGAGCAGGTTTTCGAGGATGCCGCCTGTAACCGCTTCTGAAGTGGCTTGAAGACATGCTTGGCGGAAACGAGACGGTCGTCAAAGACAGTCATAAGCTTGCGGACATTCTCGAGAAGGCCGGATGTCCGAGGAAGTCGATTACTAAGGAGTGCTGAAGCATGAGCGTCGGGTGCTGTTGCGGCACATGCGGCCAGGGAATGTCGGCGGAATGGGTGACCGGGTATCTTGAGACTCCGGTCGGGCGCGTGCCGCGCGCG
>JAGOBZ010000015.1 GCA_017999015.1 Kiritimatiellia bacterium | reverse complement strand
ATCTCGGCCAGCAGCGCGTCGCGTTTTTCGGTGGGTGTCGCTTTTTTTCGTTTCATGCCCATAGTATAGAGCATAAATCATGCCCTATACAACAACAAAACAAAAAAAACCAAAATTAGAATTGCTGCAGCGGCCGGACGATCAGCTTGACGCCGACATTCTCGAACCGCGTCGAAATGCTCTCGCTGCTGCCGGTGATGGTGCGCGATAGCACCGGGACCTTCTCGCCGGTCATGATGTTGCCGTCAGCGCCCCGCCGGATCACGAGGTTCGGCGAGGAGAGAATGCGCGCGCGCCCCCGCTCCTGCAGGAAGTTGATCATTGCCCAGATTTTGACCTGGTCAAACCCGGCGAACGACCAGAGCCGTCCGTCCGAGCCCTTCCCCGCGGAAAAGGTGCGCGTGAGATCCTCTACCCCCGCGCCGGCGGAATTGGGGATCAGCAGTTCTTGAAAGATTTTACGGACCGAGTCCGACTCGCCCATCTTGGCGACGCCCATGTGGATGTCGCGCACCAGGTCGTCGCTGATCTCCAGTTCGACGATACGCGCCTCGACCAGCACCTGCGCCACCGGGTGGTCCGCCTGCTCTAAGATCTGCTTGAGCTGAGGCAGTCGCGACGGCACGTCGGAAACGACCACGACATCATCCTCGTCGCTGCGCCCCACCGTGCCGGCCGGCGTAAGAAAGTTCTCCAACAGCCGCCGCATGGTTTCCGCGCCGACAAACTTGCAGCGATAGAAGACCACCTCCAACTGCTCTTCATCGCTCTTCAAGAACTGTTCGAGCAGGCGCGTGTAATCTGCAGATTCGGCTGTAGGCTGACTGCGGGCCGACAGCAAGGACACCTCATCCTCACGCTGTCCAACGGAGGCTTCGGCCGCCAGCGGTGCGGAGACCCGGTCGCCCGCGCCGGCGTCTCGCGGCGTGCGCGCACCGCCGCGACGCCCCTCGCGCGGTCCCTGTTGCGCGCACACCGCACTGGCAAGCAGGGCACAAAACAACCCGCCCCTCATGGCCCTGAACTCTCGCATATCGCCTCTCTTGCCGCGCTGCGGCTGTCACCGACAAGGGGTTATTTGATCGACCAGCGCGTCGCCTTGGTCAGCGCTTTCCAGAGCTGCTCAGGCGTCTCGGCCGCAAGGATCATCTCGCGGTTCTGCTCTTTCAAGAAGGTTTCGGTGAGTCCCGACATGAGGCGCAGATAAAACGCGCTGACCGCCGTGGGGATCGTGATGAAGAAAATGATGTTGCACACATTGCCCGCGTCATCGAACTTCACGCCCTTCTTCGATACGCCGAGCGAAAGCGTCAGGCCGCCCCCCTCCACGCCGCGCACGTGGGGGAAGGCCAGGCCGTTCTCCATCGCCGTGCTCAACACAGCCTCGCGTTCCAAGGCCGATTCGACCAGCTTGTCCGCGCCGGAAACGAAGTTCTTCTGCTCCATCAGCGTCGCCAGCTCGGCGATCACCTCGGCCCCGGTCGTCCCTTTGAGGTCCGGTGCCATCAGCGACTCGGCCGAGAAGCGCGAAATGCCCGACTTGCGGGGCTCCGTGCGGCTGGGCGTCTCGCCGACCCAGCGCGGCGCGTCGCTCTCTTCGAACAGGATGCGCGCGCAACTCGGACAGTTCTGGATCTGTTTGCAGAGGCGCACCGCCTGCACCTGGCTGATCGGCATGCGCATGCCGCAGATCGCACAGCACCCGTTATACATCGGCGCCATCACGATATGATCTTTTTTGTAGAGGCGCTGGTAGAGCGACTTGATGTCCGGCGGCAGCTTGTCGGTCAATTGGTCGATCGAGGTGTTCAGGCTTTCCATGTGTCGTCCGTCGCCGGTGGTTCGATGCTCATCGCGTATCAGGACCAATTCCTGAAGCTGGTTCAAATGATTGATCAGGCTTTGCATACTGTCCTTTCAGGCGGCAAGAAAATCGGGTGAAGGCACCGGCCAGCACCCATCCTGCGACTATCCAAATTTGCGCGACTATTGTGACTGAATTGCGTGTACGTGTCAACGACGGGACGGGGTGATGTCAGGGGTGATGTCGGGGTGCCGCGTTGCGGGCGATTTTAAACGCAGAGACGCAAAGGCGCAGAGGCTCTCAGACCGGGGGTGGCCGAGTGCAGACGGGCCGCCCGCACCCCTTTTCGGAGCGCGGCGGCTTGCCGCCGCTTTGGAAAGCGGGAGCAAGCTCCCGCACTCCACACCGCCCGCACCACGAGAGCCACCTGCCTTGCCGACAGTACCGGCAGGCAGATGGCATGTCTGGCTCGCCTACGGGCCAATGCCCTATTTGTAGTAGCGGCCGATCTCCTCTTTGGCGATTTTGCACCACGCCACAGCGCGAGACGGATCATTATGAATCGTGTCGTGATCCTTCATGATGATCTCAAGACAACACTCTCTGGCCTTCTCAAGGATGTCGCGGATATCCTTGCGGGCGGCATCCTCGTCAAAGGTGCCGGCCGAAAGGATCGCGGGGTTCGGGCGGCAGGAGTAGACATACTTGTTCTGCAGTGCGGCCGCCATTTTGGCGCGATCGCACGTCGGCGACACACTGACACGCCGGATATTCGGAATATCTTTCAGCAGATGCCAGCGCTCGCTGATCGGTTCGCAACAGCCGTAGCAAACCAGCCCGAAACGCTCCATCACCGGTTTCTGGTACTGCAGCACAAACTCGTCAAACAGTTCGGGGGCCAGAGCCTTGGTGTCCTGACTCTCAAAAAGCGCCCACAGGTCTTTGGCGCGTGCCGTGCCTTGATAATCCTTGGCCGGCAACTGCGAGGTCCAGCCGAACCCGCCGGAACCGATGTAATCGCCCTCATTGTTCAAACTGTAAAGCCCCGCATTTTCCAAGAAGGTGATCAAGTCTAGCGTGCCGTCCCGCAGGAACGCCATCAGATTGTGCACGCCTTGGGGATTCTCTTGAATGTCCTTCATAAACCGGTCGAAGCCGCGCAGCTTGATCAATTCGCGCGTCAGGCCCAACGACCAATACCACTGCTCGCGCAGTTTGACCGGCAGCACCCTGTCAAAAACCTCGCGCGCCAAATGCACGATCTCCGTCGTCGCCTCGCGATCCACCGTGATCGTCTGGAACTGAAGGCCGCTCAAATCATTCAAATCGGTCAGCGTCGGTTGCGGGGTGATCGACGACGTGTCCGGCCCCCAGTACGTCCGCTTGTACGCCCACCCAACTTTGAAACGGCTTTCGACCACCCGGTCGTCCCCCATTTTCTCGCCCCAAAAAATCTCTTTACGCAGCCGATGCTCCCAAAGCCTCGCCAGGCCGTGCGTGCATTCCAGCGAGGAATCCGGAATGATCTCACGCCAACTGAACTCCGGATCGCACAGAATTAACGGACGCGCAGGCTGCAACATGTTGGTACGCGCCCACAGGACTTTCTTTTCCGCCTCGATTTGACGCGTGGACAACGCCATGACGCGCTCACCCAAACGCCGCAGAACATCCCGTTCCGCCGGCGTGATGGTGAGATCTGCGACACGGGTATCCAGCGCCACATTGCCCGGTTGATCATGATCATTCATAACCGAACGCTCCCTTCTTTGTTGTAGACACCTGTTCTCAATCAGAGCTGTCGGCCACCGATGCCGACAGACGTGATAAGCCCGCACAAGGTACGGTTCCGCTTTCACGCCTGCATTGTATCGGCCGACCGTCGTTTTGTCCATTGAGAATGCGAAAAAAGTGCCCTTCCCTGACGTGATTGACAGCCGTTGGCCCGCTAGATACAGTAAGGCCATGCACATGCACCTGCAGGAATTTCTCAATATCTGGCTAAAGTTCTTTTTCCTGTTCACACCCTTTTTCGCGCTCTCGATGTTTCTGAGCATGACCGGGGAGTACACGGAACAGCGGCGGCGTCGCCTGGCCGTCATGATCATGCTGGCCGTCGCCGTGCTATGCGTGGGCCTGCTCTATCTCGGCAACCGGCTCTTCGCGATTTTCGGCATTACGCTCGATGCCTTCCGCGTGGGGGTCGGCGCGTTGCTGTTCCTGTCGGCGGTCAGCCTGGTACAGGGCCGTAAAACCCCGCCGGAACTCAACCAGGAGGCCGACATCGCCGTGGTTCCGTTGGCCATGCCGGTGATCGTCGGGCCTGCCACGACCGGCACGCTGCTGGTGATGGGCGCGGGGCTGGCCAGCGTCCCGCAAAAGGTCGTTGGCTGCCTGGCCCTGCTGGCAGCGGTCGCCAGCCTCGGACTGATGCTTCTGCTGGGCACCTCGATCGAACGCGGCATCGGTCATCGCGGCTTAAACATCCTCAGCAAACTCACCGGCATTATTTTGGCTGCTTTGGCCGCACAGATGATCATGGACGGTGCGCTGGGGTTCATCGCTTTGAACAGGTGAGCGACGTATGCCTCCCTCCGGGCAATTCAGGAAACCGCCCATGACTCCACAACGAAACAACCGGACGCTTATTTGGGCCCTCACCCTCGCCGTCTCCGGCGTCTTGGCCGGCAGTGAGCGCCCTTTAGCCGTCACGCGCGCGCCAGAGTGGACAGCCGTGTTCGAACGCACCGCCGGGTGGCTCGGAGCGGACGGCATCTATTCGATCCCGCTGAACGGCTATGACGCGGCCATCGGGCCGCGTTCGGCAGCGCGCACCCTTTTTGTGTTCAGTGACACGCGCATCGGCGAGGCGGATCCCCGGACGCTTGTCATTACGGGGCGCGGCATGCCGTCCCACTCCGCCGCGACCCTCGACGGCACTGCGCCGCACGCTGAGGCCATTTCGTTCCATTTTGGATATCGGGATGACGGCGGCCTCGGCCACCTGTTCACCGGCACGCACACCTGGCTGAATGACGGTATCGCGATCGGCGACCATGTCTTCATCACCGCCTTTGCCGAAAAAGGCTGGAAGCCGGTGCGGCTCGATCTCATCGCCCTGCCGCTGGCCAAGGGTCGGCCCGATTTCAAACGCGTACGCATCTGCTCCGACATCCCGCTGCTCTACAGAGACGAAACCATCGACATCATGTTCGGCGTCGCTCTCATGGATCTCTCGGAAGCGGCCGGCGCCCCCCGGCCGGATGGACACGTCTATGCCTACGGGTACAGGGACAACAAAAAGCAGGGTTCGCGCAAAGACGCGGTGGTGGCGCGCGTGCGGCGTGACGCCTATGCCGATCCCGCGCAATGGCGCTTCTGGGACGGCCACGCATGGCGTCCGGACATTTCAGTCGCCGCATACGAGGCGGCCACGCTCCAACGCCACATTTCCACTGAGTTTAGCGTCACGCCTGTCAACGAGGGCCTGTATCGCGGAAAATTTCTGATGGTCTACTGCCGCGACGTGCAGACACGCGACATGATGGTCGCGGTTGGCGAAACCCCCACAGGCCCCTTCAGTGACGGTGTGCGCGTCTACCGTGCGCCAGAACCAGACACCTATGATCCCCTCAACGGCGGCACCACTTACACGTATAATGCCAAAGCCCATCCGCATCTCTCTCCGCCCGGGCGCTTATTGATGAGTTACCACGTCAACCAGCACGGTGGTTTGCCCACAACCACCGAGATCTACCGGCCCCGCTTTTTGTGGCTCGATCTTCACCGCTATACCGACGTGCCATGACGCGGATACAGGGTTGGAGCTTTATTCAGATTGCACACACGAGAGGTCTCGCATAAGATGATGGGCAATCGATATGGCTCTCTGCTCCACACCCCTCCCGCCTGCGTGCGAAAAAGAACTCGTCCGGCTGACCGCCTTGGTGCCGGACGCCCACCTTGCCACGCTTGTCGCCACCGAGCCCGCCTTCCAAAAGGGCGGCTTTCGCGCCGGCAACACCCCGGTCCTGCGGACCCGTCTGCAGCAGATCGCCTGCGGCGCGGGCGACGTTTCGTCGACGCTGCGCCGCGCCCTCGCCCGACGCTCGCGCGCGCACACCCTCACCGGCCTGATCGCGGTTGAAGCCCTCACCGAGGCCCGCCACGCCCTCGCCGAGCTGCTCAGCGCACCGGTATTGCTGGTCGCGTTGCTGCTCGACGAGCGAATCGAGGTCAGGGTGCGCGCCGAAGGCTGGCTGCAACAGCCCGCCCCGTTCCTCGCCCTCGATCCCGCCGAAGCTGTCGCGCGCCTGCGCGACCTCTTTGCCGACCTCCACGGTCTGTTGGGGTGCGCGCCGCAAGACGCCGGCACCGTGCCGACACATGAAGCGTGGCTCGCCCAGAAGGAGCGGCTGGAGCACCGCCTGCGCGACCTTCAGTCCGAAAACCGCCGCCTGAAAGGGGTGGAAGACCGGCTCGCGGGCCTTCAGCGCAAGACGGTCTTGGCCGACGAGCAACGCGACGCTGCCCGGCAACGCGTTCAGGAGCTGGAAAAGGATCTGCGTCAAACCGTGCGCGAACTGGAAGCGGCAACCGTTGAATTGACGCGCGAACGCACGCATCGCGAGGAACGTGTAACCGCCGCCGTCGAACTGGCTCTTGCGCTGGAGTTCCACGGCTGGCTCGCTCAGGCGCGCGCGGTCGAACGCGACGCGCAACGTCCCGACCCGCACGCGGAACTGCTCTCACAGGCCGAGGCCGCCCTGCGCAAGCAGAGCGAGGCCGACCGCCACAGCGGCAATCGCGCGCTCTTGACCGCCCGGCGCGAACAGGTCGAGCAAACGCTCGCGACGGTGCGCGCCGCGCTCCGCAACGCGCTGCGACCGACCGCCGACCTGCACGCCGTGGAAGGCGCTCTCGCCGCTGAAAACCTCCGCCTCGAACGCCTGCTGGACCCCAACGCCCCCGCGTCTCCGCTTGAAGCCGCGTTGGCCGCGCAGTTCCAAGCGGCGCGCGACAACGATCTGCCGCGCCTGCGCGAGTTGCCCGACCTTTTGGCCGCGCTGCATGTGCTGGACGCGCCTGCCGTGGCCCGCCTGCAAGCGGCTTTCCAGCGGCGCGTGGCCGCCCTCGAGGCGCTTGGCGTGCCGGTGCCGCAGACCGAAAATCTGTCGCCTGCGGCCGCCTTGCTGACGCGCGCGCTCGCAGGCGAGACCCCGGCCATCCTGCTGCTCGACGGCCACAATGTGCTCTTCGGCCTGCCCTCGCGCTACAACCCCGTGCGCGGCGCCTCGCTTACCGAAGCGGAAAAACGCCAGATGCTCGCCCGCGATGTCGTGCGCCTCGCCGGCCCTAATCCCGCGCTGCGCGCCTGGCTCGTCTTCGACGGCCCCACCCGCCAGGACACGCAGGCCGCGCCCAACGTGCGCGTCACCTACTCCGGCGGACAAGGCGAGCACCGCGCCGACGGCGTGCTGCTCGACAACATCCGTTTTTTCATTTCTGCCTCGCCGGAAACCCCGATCCTCTTGGTCAGCAACGACCAAGACCTCTGCGCCCATGCCCGCCGGCTGGGCGCGGTGGATCTGCCGGTGCTTGACTTCGGCGCCTTTATCCCGCATTGACAAAACCCGTTATGCACACCATCCGCATCACTGATCGGCCGAAAAGCCGCGCTGTCACCGAAACCTTCCTCGACGGAACCCTCGCCGTGGTCTCGCGCTCGGGATTGCATGCCACCGAGCGCCTGCTGCTCGCCAATCTGCCGCAGCACGACGCCGCGCCGGAGGGTGCGTTCCTCATCGCGGGCAACCGGAGCGGGGGCATCGCCCTGGCGGCCGCAGCGCGTTTCCCGGCGCGCACGCTGGCCTGCCATGCGTTTGACCTGCACCACGCCCGCGCCATCCAGCGCACGCTTGCGGCCAACGGCACAGCGTCGCGACTTGTGCACGATCCCGGGACGCAACTGTGCGGCGAGGCTCCGGACGGTAAGCCGGCGGACGCACTCCCCGGCCAACCGGAGGTCGCGGTCCATTGCACCGCCGCCCTGCCGGAGGGCCCTTTTGCTGCCGCGCTCTTCATGGCCACCCCCGGCACGATGACCGGTGAACTGGTGCTGGACCAACTCGAAGAGATCCACACGCGCCTAATAGACGGCGGCCTCTGCCTGCTGGCCTGCGAAACCGACAGCGTCGTACTCTTCAGACAAGTACGCGCACTCTTCGGCAAGCTGAGCATCCTCTTCGACAAAAAAGGCGTCTGCTGCTGCATCGCCAAGAAAAAGGGGGCACCGGCGCGCCTGCGGGATTTCAGCGCCACCTTTCCCGCCTCGCTGCCCGGCCTCGAACCCTGCACGCTCATCTCGCTGCCGGGCGTCTTCTGCCACCGACGCCCTGACGCTGGCGGCCTCGCCCTGGCGGAAGTCGCGGCCCGCGATCTCGCGCCGGGGCAGCATGTCCTGGATATGGGATGCGGCTGCGGGCTGGTCGGTATCCTGCTTGCGCGCAGCCAGCCGAACGTGCGCGTCACATTCGTTGATGCGCATGCACGCGCTTTAGCCGCGACCCGCCGCAATCTCGAGAGCCTCGGCTTGCTCGACTGCTCCACGCTGGTGCTCTCGGACAGCGGCCTGCCTCAGTCGGCCGCACGCTTCGATCTCTTTGCGGGCAATCCGCCCTATTACTCCGATTTCCGTATCGCTGAACTGTTTATCCAAACCGCACACGACACGCTCAAGCCCGGCGGTCTCTGCCTGACGGTCGCCAAAAGCGCGCACGCGCTGCAAGAACGTCAGGCCGCCTGCTTCGGACGGGCTGAGACCCTGCCCCGGCGCGGTTATGGCGTTGTCAGGAGTATCCGATGAAAGACCGCTCCATCCTTATGGACATGGACGAGCGGGCATGCCAAGCGAGCCGCATTACATGGATCGGCATTGTCGTCAACGTGGTGCTCATGGCCGTTAAATTTTTGGCCGGATTCCTTGGCAACAGCCAGGCGATGATTGCCGATGCGGTCCACACCTTTTCAGACTTCGCCACTGATATCGCTGTCCTGGTCGGCATCCATCTCTCCAACAAGCCCAAGGACACGGATCATGCCTACGGGCACGGCAAATACGAGACGCTCGCCGCCACCGTCGTGGGGGCCGGGCTCATGCTGGTCGGGTTGAAACTCGGTTCAAACGCCCTGCACACGATCGTCGACGCCATCGGCGGGCAACCGATCAAATCGCCTTCCGTCATCGCCTTCTGGGCGGCCGTTCTCTCTGTCGCGGCCAAAGAGTGGCTCTACCGGAAAACGATCACGGTCGGCCGGGCGACGGCCAATGACAGTGTCATTGCCAACGCCTGGGACCACCGTGCGGACGCCTTGTCGTCGGCAGGCGCCGCGGCCGGCATCGGCGCGGCCATTTTCTTTGGCGACCGCTGGGCCGTCATGGATCCGATCGCGGCGGCCTTGGTCAGTCTCTTGATGCTGAAAGTTGCGTTTGGCATCCTGAAGGATCAGCTCGGCATCTTGGTCGAGCGTTCATTGCCTGAAGAGATCCATAGGGAAATCGAGTCGATCTCTCTGAGTTTCCCCGACATCTCTTATCCGCACAACCTGCGCACCCGTACCGTCGGCAAGACGGTTGTCATCGACCTGCACGTCCGCATGGATCCCGACATGCGCGTGGCCGACGCCCACGCCATTGTTTCGGGTTTGGAGCAGAAATTGCGGGAACGGTTCGGGGAGGACACGATCACCACCGTTCACATCGAGCCCCGATAGGCCGAATCCGAAACGGGCACCCTGACCTCCAAGTCAGTGAGCCATGATTTAACAATTAACCACAAAGAACACATAGACCACAAAGCTTCAGAACGTGTTGCGAAAAAGCTTCTTCCACCTATGTGGTGAACCGCTCTTCTACCACAATCTGCGTACTCTGTATTCTCTGTGCTCTCTGTGGTTACATCAACTCCCGCAACGGGAATCGCGGTTATTTGCCCCAGGGCTTGCCCGGCAGCGGCGCCTGATCGTCGCCGTACTCCGGCATCGCCACATCGCCCGCCTCGAACTCCTGCCAAGTCGGCTTGCAGGCGAGGTTGTAGTAGGGCGAGTTCTGGTTCTCGAGGATATCTGACATACGGATTGTCTGGCCGGTGTAGGCCGAGATGCGCCCGATGATCGCGCAGGCCGTGCCCATCGCGATGCTTTCGCCCTCGTTCATGAGCGGGATCTTGCCGAGAATGCTGAGCAGCAGGTTCTCATGCTCGATCACGTACGGGTTGCCTTCTTTGATTGCGTAGGTGTTACCGTTGAGCGTATAGGTGTCGCCTTCAAGCTTCAGCGCCTCGCCGCCGATCTTCTGGATCTTGCCGCCGCCGGATATCTCGAACTGCTCCGTACGGAGACGCTCGCCCACGAATTGACTGGTCCCGCCGATCTGACGGCATTGGCTGTGAATATGGATGCCGTCGCCGTAGTCGAAGTCGACGCCGAAATAGTCATACTGGTTGCCGGACACACGGCGCGCGCGTCCGCCGAAGGCACCGGCCGTACGCGGGTAGCGACCGATAAACCAGTTCGCGACGTCTAGGTTGTGGACGTGCTGCTCGACGATGTGGTCGCCGGACATTTCCGTCCAGTTCACCCAGTTGCTGCACAGGTAGGCATCGTTCTTCATGCCTTCCTTGCGCGCGCGCACCCACGGCACCGTACCGTTCCAATAAACCGCGCCGCCCAGCACCTGTCCGATCTTGCCCTGCTGCAGCGCCAGCGCCTGCAGCAGATAGCTCTTCTGATGACGGCGCTGCGAGCCGGCGACCAACGCGAGGTTCTTCTCTTTGGCCAGCTTGGCCGCCGCCAGGAACTGGCGCAGGCCCGGCCCGTCGACGGCCACCGGCTTCTCGGCGAAAACGTGCTTGCCGGCCTTGATCGCCGCCTCGACGTGAACCGGGCGGAAATTAGGCGGCGTGGCCGTCACGATGATCTCGCAGTCCGAAGCCACGACCTTCTTGTAGCTGTTCGCATCCCAGAAGGCGTTCTTCTCGTCACAACCGAACTTCTTCGCGGCGCCTTTGGCACGGTCTTCAAAGAAGTCGCACACGGCCACCAGCTTGACATCATGACCGAGGTTCTTGGCCGCCTCGATGATCTGCGCCATTGCGCCCGAACAGCGTCCGCCCGCGCCGATCATGCCGACCTTGAACACGCGCGGCGCATTCTGCGCCATGGAAACGGTCGGCGCCGCCGCCATCATCGCCGCGAACACACTGGACCCCTTGATAAACTCTCTACGGTTTTGCATCTCGTCTCTCCCTAATAAATCATGCCCTTTCGCATGAATGAACGAACTTACGCACTTTTTCACGCCATTGCCCACTGCTCGCGCAGCATCGTGGCCATATTGAGGATCAGCTTGACCTTTTCCTCTTGAGGCAATCCCTTCTTGGGATCCTCAGGGTTCTTGGGCCAACCGCCCTCGAAGCTGACCGCGCCGCGGTAGCCGATGAGCTTGAGACCCTTGAAGCCGTCCACATAGTTGTCGGCATCGCGGTGCACGCCGGGGATGATCCGCTCTTTCAGACCGGCGATGTGCACATGCGTCAACAGCTTGCCGCCGCAGATGAAGGCACCCATGAAGCTGGTCTCCTCCAGCCCCATGTGCCAGAAATCGCCCATGACCGTCGCGCCCGGCCCGATGTCCGCCGCGATGCGTGCCCCGTCCGCCACCTGCCGCAGGAAAGGGGTCTCGTTGCGCCGCAGCGGTTCCAGCACGATCGACGTGCCGTGCTTGTGCGCGTGCTCCGCCAGACGCTTGCCGGTGTTCTCGACAAAATCCTTGCGCAGTTCCTTGGCGCTCAGCCGACCCGGCTCGCTCAACTTGCCGCGCGCGGGGCAGATGATCAGGCCCACCGACTTCATCTTGCCCAGCGCCTCGAGCACCGGCAAGAACTTCTGCACTTCGGCTTCGCGCTTCTCGGGCTCCTCATACGAGAAATCGCTCGGACCACACGCCGTGGCGAGGAACAGCTTGCGCCCCTTCATCGCCTCGATCATCGCGTCGCAATTCTTGATCGGCCAATCACCCGAAGGAATTTCGACCGCCCTAAAGCCGTTGGCCTCGAGAAAATCCAGTTTTTCTTTGATTTCGCCACCGGGGATCGCACCCCACTGCAGGCACAGGTTCAGTTCGGCCGGCTTTTCCGGCGGCGTCAGTTTCGGCATGCCGTTCCCCCCACATGCTTGATCCGCTGCGGCGCGCGGAGCGCCGCACACGGTAGCGACCCCGGCCACTGCCGAAGCCGTCAGAAAATCACGTCTCTTCATCAATCCGTCCCTCCTGGATAAACCATCTCAAAACTTGAATAAAATGAACAAGCCATACCTTGGAATATTACCACGGCATCACTTCCCGGGTCAACATCGCGGAACGTTATGGGCTCGATTTTTAACGCAGTGGCGGGGAGACTTTAACGCAGAGGCGTCAAAATGGCGGAGAGGGAGGGATTCGAACCCCCGGTACCCGTAAGAGCACACAGCATTTCCAGTGCTGCACCTTCGGCCACTCGGTCACCTCTCCATGTAAAAGGCCGTACTTTATAGCGGTTCGACCCTGAGAACTCAATCCAAAAGTGGAGAATTTTATTTTTTGTAACGGCGTGGTTGACATCGGGCCGACGGAATGGTTAAATGGCCCGGTTTTTCGCCTTTACAGAGGCTAAGTGGGGGTATAGCTCAGTTGGTAGAGCGCTTGAATGGCATTCAAGAGGTCAGGGGTTCGACTCCCCTTACCTCCACCACTTAAAAATCCCTTTCGGGGCGTAGCGCAGACTGGTAGCGCGTTTGCTTGGGGTGCAAAAGGTCTCGGGTTCAAATCCCGACGCCCCGACCATTTTAATGGGTTGATGGATAGGCAGTTGCAGCGATGCAGCCGCCTTTTTCGTTTTTGAAATCGGATTTGGTGGCCAGTTTTTTCCCTTCCTCATCCGGACTGCCCGAAGCCGAGGATTAAGATTACGATTAGGATTAAGATTACGAAGATGCCCGGCCACCAGTCCTAATCTTGCCTATAAGTCAGTCACTTACCTCAGTGTTTTCTCGCGGCTCCGCCGCGCGGCTGGCTTAATCATAATCATAATCTTAATCGTCCCCACAAACGGAGTTCTGACGTAATGAGTCAGATTTAAGATGCGTCGGCCCTGATATAATGCCAGTCCGCTCTTGCCGTTGCCCGCTCACGCCGCTAAACTGTCCATATTATGACCGTAGCCGAATTCATCGCGAAGTGGCGTAAGGTGGAATTGAAGGAGCGCTCCGCCGCGCAGGAACACTTTCTTGACCTGTGCAACGTCTTCGGTCATCCCACGCCCGCCGCGGCAGACCCCACAGGCGAGAAGTACTGCTTTGAGAAAGGCGCGGCCAAGCACGGCGGCGGCGACGGTTTCGCGGACGTGTGGAAGCGTGGGTTCTTCGGCTGGGAGTACAAGGGCAAGCATAAAGACCTGTCCGCCGCCTACGACCAGCTTTTGCGCTATCGTGACGCCCTAGAGAACCCGCCCCTGCTGGTGCTCTGCGATCTCGACCGCATCGTCGTCCGCACCAATTTCACCGGCACTGTTTCCGCTGTCTACGACATCCCGCTTGAAGACTTCGCTGCGTCCCGTAACATCGAGATCGTGAGGGCGGTCTTTCATGACCCCGAGGCCCTTCGCCCCGGTCGCACCAGTATCGCCGTCACTCAGGAAGCCGCCGCCCGTATCGGCGAAATCGCTGCCTCCATACGCGAACGCGGCCTCGATCCCGCCGCCGTCGCGCACTTCCTCGACCGCGTGGTCTTCTGCCTGTTCGCCGAGGACGCCCGCCTCCTTCCCGACATGGTTTTCTCCCGGATCGCGGAAAAATCGGGCGGCGACCCGGCCCGCTTCGGCAAGACCCTCGGGGCCTTGTTCGAGGCGATGGCCACCGGGGGCGACTTCGGGCTGGAGACCATCCGCCATTTCAACGGCAGCCTGTTCGACGACCGCGCCGTGCCCGACCTCACCGCCGACGACCTGAAGCGGATCGCCGCCACCGCGTCGCTCGACTGGAGCGCGGTCGACCCCTCCATTTTCGGCACGCTCTTCGAGCGCGGGCTCGACCCGGCGAAACGTTCGCAACTCGGGGCGCACTTCACCGGGATCGAAGACATCGAGCTTGTTGTGGACGCCGTTGTCATGACCCCGCTGCGGCGCGACTGGGAAGAGACCAAGGCGACGATCGAGAGCCTGTTGACGACCGGACGCAAGCGCCCAGACGCAAAGGCCCCGGACAAACCGTTGAGTGCCGCCGCCCTCAAGAAGGCGCGAGGGGAGGCCGACAGCATCCTGCATCAGTTTCTGACGCGGTTGCGCGAAGTCAAGATTCTCGATCCCGCCTGCGGCTCGGGAAACTTCCTGTACGTCGCCCTGCTGCGGCTGAAAGACCTCGAACGCGAGGCCGCCGTCACGTTCCCCAGCGAGCACGGCCTGAACACCTATCTGCCCGGTGTCGGCCCGTGGCAGCTCTACGGCATCGAAATCAATCCCTACGCCCACGACCTCGCCCAGATGACGGTCTGGATCGGCTGGCTGCAGTGGATACGCGCCAACGGCTTCGGCTTCCCCGCCGACCCGATCCTGCGTTCCCTCTCCGGCAACATCCGGCTCATGAATTCGATCCTTGCCCCCGACGGCACCGAACCCGAATGGCCGACCGTGGATTTCATTGTCGGCAACCCGCCGTTCTTGGGCGGGAAGATGCTGCGCCGCGAACTGGGTGACGATTACGTTGACCGGATCTTCACCCTCTGGCGCGACCGCGTTCCCTTGGAAGCTGACCTCTGCTGTTACTGGTTCGAGAAGGCCCGAGCCCATATCGCCGCCGGGAAATGCAAACGCGCCGGGCTGCTCGCCACTCAGGGAATACGCGGCGGCGCGAACCGGGAAGTGCTCAAGCGGATCAAAGAAACCGGCAACATCTTCTGGGCCGAGAGCGACCGCCCGTGGATTCTGGACGGCGCGAACGTCCATGTCAGTATGGTCGGCTTCGATGACGGCGAGGAGAAAACCCGTACCCTAGACGGGAAAGTGGTCACCACGATCAACGCCAACCTGACGGCCACTGCCAATGTAGGGCAGGCCGCACGACTGAAAGTCAATTCGGGACTTGGGTTCATGGGCACCACCAAACAAGGGCCTTTCGAGATTGATGAACCGCTGGCGCTGGAATGGCTTGCATCCCCTAACCCACATAGCCGCCCGAATTCCGACGTCCTAGTACCGTGGATCAATGGTATGGCCGTTTCAAAACGTACGGCTTCCACATGGATCATCGATTTCTTTGAGATGACAGAGATGGAAGCCGCCCGGTATGAGACGCCGTTTGCCTATGTGACAGAGCATGTGAAGAAGGCACGCGATGCCACCCCCCGATCCTGGTATCGTGCCGAATGGTGGCAGCATTACGCCCAGCGTCCCGAAATGCGTAAGGCTCTGGACGGTCTCAACTGTTTTATCGTGACGCCCCGTGTAGCGAAGCACCGCCTGTTTTCGTGGCAAGCTGCGCCAACCAACCCTGATTGTCAACTCATCGTCTTCGCCCGTGCCGACGATTATTTCTTCGGCATTCTGCACTCCCGTTTTCACGAGGTCTGGGCACTGGCTCAAGGAACTCAACTCCGCGAAAAGGAAAGCGGGTTTCGCTATACCCCGACCACCTGTTTCGAGACGTTCCCATTCCCCGAGGCCGACCCCGAGCGCGAAGCGGCGATTGCCGCCGCCGCCCAGGAACTGAACGAACTGCGCGAAGGCTGGCTGAACCCGCCGGACTGGACGCGCACCGAAACGCTGGAGTTTCCGGGCACGGTTGGCGGCCCGTGGGACCGTTATATCGCCCCCGCGACCGTCGAAGACCGGCGCGACTTCAAAGTTGGCACCGTTCGCTATTCCCGCCTTGTGCCGCGTGACGCCGCCTGCGCCGCCCGCCTGAAAGACCGCACCCTGACCAAGCTCTACAACGCCCGCCCGGCATGGCTGGCCGACTGCCACGCCCGTCTTGACGCCGCCGTGTCCGCCGCCTATGGCTGGCCCGCCGACCTCGCCGACGATGCTATCCTCGAACGACTCCTCGCCCTCAACCTCGAACGCGCCAGGGCGTGACGGGAAAGCCACAGGCCACACGTGCCCACGCAAGTCGGCCGTTAACGCCAGCGTCGCCGGAACCGGGGCCAGGATCGCCTACAGCGCGTGGGCGCGTCTGGGACGTCCCCCACAAAGGGGTCCACTGAGGGGCCTGTGGGCGCGGCATGCAGATCTGGAATCCGCTGCGTCAGTCACACGGTGTCATATATGGATGCCGCGCCGCGCGCCACCCTTACGGACACCGGACGGGGGCTGCCCCAGCAGCGCCGACGTTGCCGAGGGAGACCGTTACGGTCTCCAGAGTGTTCGGTTTGTGAAAGACGGCTTTCATTTTACGTGTGGTCGGCATGCCCGTGAAGCTCCCGACGCGCGGGCCGACCGATAAAGCACCGTCCTTGAATGTGCACGTTGTCAACGCGCCCTTGCCCGAACGGTAGTCGAGAGAAATCCCGTCATCCTCGTATAGGTCACCCTTGCCGTCAGCCCCCGCCCACACGTGCAGTTCAACCGTCTCGTCCCAGCCTTTGTCCACATGCGCTTTTTTCTCCCACATCGGGATGACTGCTCCCGAACGCACAAACAGGCTGCCTCCCCACTCTGGCGTCACCTCCACCCTGCGTTTGCAGGGGCCGGCAACCGTCTCCCCCGTTTTCCAGTCGTGCCACAAACCCTCGGGAATCTGGATCTCTTTCGTGAAGGCGGAAACAAGCAGATCAGGGCCCAGCAGGTAGGTGGTCACGCACGCATCGTATTCCGGCACGTCGGGATAGACAATCGGCAACGCGCGCATCACGGGCCACCCCGTGCGCGCAGCCTCGGACGCCGCCGTGTAGAGGTACGGCAAAAGGCGGTAGCGTAGCTGATCGTAAGCCTTGAACACGGCCACCTTTTCCGGCGGATAGAGCCACGGTTGCTGCCAATAATCCCAGTTGTTCTGCTGACTCCATGTCTGAAGGAACCCGAAATGCAGAGACTCAACGTCCCCGATCGTCATGTCGCAGCTTTGGTTGGAGTGACCCGAGATGCCGAGATTCAGCAGGGATGCTAGCGGCTTCGCTCCGCCGCCCGTGTCACCGGCCCATGTGGCGACATATTGCTGCACGCCCGCGTAGCCGCCGGCGGAGTAAACCATCGCCCGGCGGCCCGTGTAGTCTTCGTAACCGCGTGCCATCTGCTTGTCGTACACGTCGCTGTAAAGGTTGTGCATTTCCTCGTCGCTCATGCCGTTCGCCCACGCGCGAGTCGGGTGCTCGCCGAACTGGTTACACCCGTCCAGCTTGAAGCATTGCACCCCCTGATCCACGAATTTTTTGAGATGCTCGAACCATGGCAACTGGCCTTCCTCGAACTCGTTCTCAGGGCAGTAGAGTTTGTCATACATCTTGCCCTTGTGAACGGACTTCCGTTTCGCCTTCGCATCCTTCTTTTCCGCGCCACCGCCGATCCTGTCGTCCTCCCACGTCTCGGTGATCCCCTGCGGCACATCAACCTGACGCCCGCCTTTTTTGGCAAGACCCGCCACGCACTGTTCCTCGTACCGTGTGAGGTCATAATCGCAGCACAGCCACAGCGAGAGCTTAAAGCCGATCCGCTTCAAAGCACCGATGAACGTGTGATCGCCCTTTGGCGCCCAATACGGAAAATAAAAACGCTGCTCGTGCCACTCCTTCCGTACGGAAGCGTCGTAAAAGGTCTGCATCCACCCCGGCTCAAGCCCGATGACATCACACGGCAGATCGCGGTCGCGGAAGTCCATCGCGTCGCTCAAGAGCGCGAACTGATCCACGTTCTGGTTGCACACGAACGTGAACCCGTATCCCCACACCGGCAACAGCGCGGGACGTCCCGCGAGCTGCGTGTAGATGTCGAGCAACGCGCGGTAGTCCTGTCCCGTGAATATGTAGAAGTCCACGTCGCCCTCGCTCCCCTCGCAGATCAGCGCGTCGGGATCCTTCGCGCCGCAATCAAACGCATTCCTCCAGGTGCTGTTGAGGAGCAGGCCCCATCCGTTGCGGCTTACTGCCATCGGGATCGGGATGTTGCAGAGGTTGTTGCGGATCCACAGATCGAAACGGTGGCCGCGACGCATCACGTTATCGCGCCCCGAGTCGCCAAAACCGTAAATCCGCTCGCCCTTCGAGAGGCTGAACGCGACCGCGAACCCCTTGCCGACGTTTTTCGGCGCAATCGTCAGATCTGCAGCGGAAACGAGCGACTTGAAACGCAGCGTCCCCGCAGTCGGGTCGACCGTCATCGTGGCAGACTTCGTGGAAAGAGTGTCTCCCTGACGCGTGAAAGGCGCCTTCGGCCAGTCGGCCTTCAGGATCCCGTAACGGTTCATCCCGCTCTCGGTCCAGACCACCGCGCCATTGATGTTGGTCCAGCTCTTTCGCACACGGAAGAGGTTGTCGGCCAACACGTCGACACGCAGTTCCGTGCCGTCACCAAGTTTCGTCACAGCGCTTTGGGCGTCGGCTGCCGGGGCCTTCCAAACGGGACGCGCTTCGGTCGCCGCCGTGAGAACAACGCACAAAACGAGCGGGAAAACGAGGTGAATGTTCACAGATCATACTCCTTGCCGGCTGGGTTTGACTCAAAGGATTTACAGGAAACGCCTGACGGTCGAATCATCAACAGCAGAGCGTCTGCCCCGATGCCTTTGTGCAGGGGATCGGTCACGGATCACAGTGAAGGCAATCGTAACAGGGTTTCCGGCTAGGCGCAATCACTGCCCTGCGGGTGCGTGTGTGCGTGTGAAATCCGGATGCTTTCCGTTGACGGTATACGCCAAGCACATTTACACTTAATCTTTTCAGTCAAAAGCCTATCCACGTTATCACTATGAGCCTCAACGATACCCCTCAAGGCGAGCGCGTGCATATCGCGCTCTTCGGCCGGCGCAACGTCGGCAAATCCAGTCTGATCAACGCGCTCACCGGTCAGGAGGTTTCGATCGTCTCGGCCGTCAAAGGCACGACCACCGATCCGGTCTCCAAGGCGATGGAGCTCCTGCCGCTCGGCCCGATCATGATCTTCGACACGCCCGGCCTCGACGACGAGGGCGCGCTGGGCGCGCTGCGGATCGAGCGCACGCGCGACGTGCTCAACAAGACCGACGTGGCGATCCTGGTGCTGGAGGCGGACACCGGCATCGGCGCGTGCGAGCGCGAAATCCTCGCGCTGGTGCGCGGCAAGGGCATCCCGCTGCTGACGGTTTTCAACAAGGCCGACCTCTTGCCGCCTTCGCCCGAGGCGCTGCGCCAGGCCGCCGAGGCGGGCAAGGCACCGGTGCTGGCGGTCTCGTCCGCTACCCGCGCGGGCATGGAGGAGCTCAAGCTGGCGCTGGTCAAAGTCGCGCCGGACGACGCCGCCGACACCCGGCTGATCAGCGACTTGCTGCGCCCGAATGATCTGGTCGTGCTGGTCACGCCGATCGATTCCGCCGCGCCCAAGGGCCGCCTGATCCTGCCGCAGCAGCAGGTCGTGCGCGATATCCTGGAGGTCGGCGCGCTGGCGCTGGTCACGCGCGAGTTCGAGCTGCGCGCGGCGCTCGCCGCGCTCGCGCGCCCGCCGCGGATGGTGGTCACCGACTCCCAGGCGTTCGCCAAGGTCGCGGCCGAAACCCCGCGCGAGGTGCCGCTGACCTCGTTCTCGATGCTCTTCGCGCGCTACAAAGGCGATCTCGAGGAGCAGGTGCGCGGCACGCGGGCGGTGGCGGCACTGAAGGACGGTGACCGCGTGCTGGTCGCCGAAGGCTGCACCCACCACCGGCAGTGCGACGACATCGGCACGGTCAAGATTCCGCGCTGGCTGCGCCAGCACACCGGCCGCGACCTCGTCTACGAGCACACCAGCGGCATGAAGTACCCGCGCGATCTTTCCGCCTACAAGCTGATCATCCACTGCGGTGCCTGCATGCTCAACCGCCGCGAGATGCACTACCGCATCCAACAGGCCAAGGCTGCGGGCATCCCGATCGTCAACTATGGCGTGCTGATCGCCTACATGCAGGGCATCCTGGAGCGCTGCCTGGAGCCGTTCGCCCCGAAACAGGACGCGGACGCGCTGTCCGACCGGTGATTACGCCGAGACCTTGGATCACTAGCATCCCATAGGCGGCGCAATCAGCCCTTACCCATGCGTATTTGCTTGGGTTTTCGATGTCTTTTTTGAGGTTTCAGGTTTGAGGTTTTCCCGGCGCGACCGGCCTTTTCGCGTTTTTGCT
>JAGOBZ010000323.1 GCA_017999015.1 Kiritimatiellia bacterium | reverse complement strand
CCGCCCTTTTCCTGGCGTTGCGGTTGACGTCGGGCTCGGCTGCCGAGCCGTTTCGGGACGGTGACCGTGTCTGCTTCATCGGCGACAGCATCACGCACCAGATGCTGTATCACACGGAGATCACGCTCTTCTATCTGACGCGCTTTCCGGAGAGGCGGGTGGAGACGGTCAACTGCGGCTTTGCCGGCGATACCGCCGCAGGCGCTGTGCGCCGTTATGACTGGGATATCGCGGCGCGCAGGCCGACCGTCGCGACGGTCATGCTGGGCATGAACGACGTCAATCGCGGCCTCTACAAACCCGGATCAAGCGGTCCCGACACGGAACCGAAACGCGCCGCCGCCCTCGACAGCCACATCAAAAACATGGAAACGCTCGCGGGCCGGCTTCATCGCGACGGCGTCAGGCTGATTCTCATCGGCCCCTCGCCTTACGATCAGACCGGCAGCCAGAGCGAGGAAAATCTTTTCGGTGTCAACGACGCCCTCAAAAGCTGCGGGGCCGCCGCACGGCGGCTCGCGGAAAAACTCAACGCCGGATGGGTGGATTTCAACGCGCCCATGGAGGCCATCAACCGGGAGTGGCAGGTCCGGCAGCCCGGTTTCACGGTGGTCGGCCCCGACCGTGTTCATCCCGGCCCGGCGGGGCATCTGGTCATGGCGTATCTCTTCCTGAAAGAGCAGCATGCGCTGGCCATCGTCGCGGAAGTGACACTGGACGGACGCCGAGGCGAGGTTGTCGGGCATGCCAATTGCGACGTCTCGGACATCCGCGTGGCGGACGGCACGCTGACGTTCACATGCCGCGCCGCGGCCCTGCCGTTCCCCGTCGACAAGGCCTGTGCCCCTGCGCTGGAGTGGGTGCCGTTCATGCAGGATCTCAACCGCGAAAGGCTGACGGTCACCGGCTTGAACGGCGAACGCTACGCGCTCGAGATCGACGGCCGCAGGGTGGCGGAAACAACCGCCGCCGCATTGGCAAGGGGGATCAATCTCGCTGAACTGCCCGATACGCCGCAATACAAACAGGCCTCGCAGATCAGACAGTGGGTCAGCGAGCGGGCGCTGATCGAAGGGCGCAAACTGAGGACTCTCGACCATATCGAATTTCTCTTTCTCGCCGACAGAACGAACCGCACGCCCGACAGCGACCGCGCGTATCTCGAAAGCAAACTGGCCGAACTGACCGGTAAGGATACCGTCTGGCACCGTTACCGCGCAGGCGTCATCAAAAATTATTTCGACCTGCTTCCGGAGCAAGACGCGCTGCGCTGGCGGTCGGCCGAGCTGACGAAAAGCATTCGCGACAACGTCGCGCCCCTGCCCCGGCGCTACGCGATACGCCTCACGGACTGATTGAGCAAATGTCTCCGATCCCCTTGCGCAGAGCATGAAAGTCCAGATGGTGGCGCATGCCGGGGCCTTCGCGACATCCCGCCGCCGGCCTGACAGTCACGCGCGTCGCGCGTCCTCGCTTTTTTCGGCTTGCGGCCCGCGGCGCGTGAAACGCGCGTGAACATCAGCAGGCAGGCGGATCCAGAATCCCGCGGATCGTGCGCGCCAGCTCATTGAGGCTGCACGGCTTGCTGAGGAAGTTGACGTTCTCTTCCAAGACGCCGCGATGCGCGATCACGTTTGCGGTATACCCGGAGAGATAGAGGCAGCGCAACGCGGCATGCTCCGTGCGCAGGCGATCGGACAGCTCGCGCCCGTTCATGCCGGGCATGACCACATCCGTGACAAGCAGGTCGATCGGCTTCGGTTGTTCCGCGGCCAAGCGTAAAGCGGCCTCTGGAGACTCCGCCGGCAGGACCGTGTAGCCGATCTGTTCAAGAAAGAGACGCATCGACTCGCGGATGGCGTGCTCATCTTCAACCAGCAGAATCGTCTCCGCGCCGCCGATGCTTATTGTGTCTGGGACAGGCACCTGCGGCGCTTCCAAGGCCTCCGGGCTGACGGGCAGGTACATTCGGAACGTAGTGCCTTTGCCGGGCTCGCTGTAAACATTGATGAAGCCGTTGTTCTGCTTGACGATGCCGTAGACGGTGGCCAAGCCGAGTCCGGTCCCCTCGCCGACTTTCTTTTTCGTATAGAAAGGTTCAAAAATATGCGACAAGGTTTCCCGATCCATACCGCAACCGTCATCGCTGACAGCAAGCACGGCATAATCGCCGGGCAGGGTCTCGGCGTGCTGCTTGCAATAGTCGTCCGTGACGGACGCCTGGGCGGTTTCGATGGTGATGCGGCCTGTACCGTTGATCGCATCCCGCGCGTTGACGCACAAGTTGGCGAGAATCTGGTCGACCTGTCCCGGGTCGATTTTAACGGGGTGTAAATCGGCAGCAGGGTGCCAGGCCACGTCAATATCCTCGCCGATCAGCCGCCGCAGCATGGCGAGCATATTGTCGACCGCGTCATTCAGGTTGAGCACCTTCGGCGCGACGGTCTGTTTGCGGGCGAAGGCCAGCAGTTGGCGCGTCAGGTTGGCCGAACGATTCACCTCTTTCAAGACGGCGTCGAGCAACTCAAGGGCGGGCGGGTTGTCCGTAACGAGGTCCCGGCAGAGTTCCGTGTACCCCATGATGCCCATCAGCAGGTTGTTGAAGTCATGGGCCACGCCGCCGGCCAGCCGGCCGACCGAGTCGAGCTTTTGCATTTGCAGGAGTTGGGCTTGGAGAGCTTCGTGTTCCGCCTCTTTTTCCCGGCGCTCGCTGATGTCACGCGTGGTGCCTTGCAGCAGAACGGGCTTGCCCGCCTCGTCAAAGATGACGCGGCCATGCACCTCGATCGGCACGCTCGAGCCGTCGCGATGCAAGATGCGCGATTCGAGGATGACGTCCGAATTTTCAGGCCCCTTGGCGATTTCTTGCGCGATAATCCTCATGAGGTCGGCCAGATGCGCCTCGTCAAAATGTTTTGACAGGGGGGTTCCGATGAACGCATCCGGGGCGTAGCCGGTCAACCGCTCGGTCGCGGGGTTTGCGTAGGTGAAGATCAGGTCCGTGTTCATCGCCCAGATCATGTCGAGCGTCTGTTCGGCCAGCAGGCGGTGCTTCTTTTCGCTTTCGGCCAGCGCGTCAACGACATGGCGCAGGTCAGCCGTGCGCGCGGCGACCTGACGCCGCAGGTTCCACGACCAGACGAGCGCCAGCAGCGCTACCAGCAGCAGGGGCACGGCGACATAGGCGACGTGTTTCAGTGCGTTGAGCCAGCCGATGGGTTCCGGTTCATACGCGCTGAACCAGCGGTCATAAATCTTCTGATACTCGCCGCTGGCTTTGACTGCGGTGAGCCCCTCGCTGATTTTTGCCAGGAGCGCGTGCCGGTCCTTGGCCACGGCATAGCCGTAATCCGCCGAATAGAGGGCTTGCCCGCTGTGCATCAGATTGGACCAGCCATGTTTGTTTTCAAAATACAACGCGCTCGGCCGCGCGACAAGTCCGCACAGGTGCCGACCTTCTGCAACTTCGCGCAGAACAGCCTCTTGTGTCGCCACGGTGGTCACGCGTGCCTGGATTCCGCGCGTGCGCAGCTCCTCCAAAATCACATCGCCGGCCTGGACCACCAGGTCGAGCCCGGTCAACGCGTCAAGAGTTTCAGGCAGGGGGCCGGTGCCCTGGCGCATGACGCTGACGCAATTGACGACCATGTACCGGGGGCTGAAATCCAGAAACCGGGCGCGTTCCTGCGAGTAGAACAAGCCTTGGATCGCGTCGATTTCGCCTTTCCTCAGGGCCTCGACGGAGTCCGGCCAGTTGCCGAGCTGGATCCGGACGTCCAGACCGACTTCGCGCGCGATGGCTTTGGTCAGGTCCACGTTAAAGCCGCACGGTTGGCCTTCTTCGTCGAGGTATTCAAAAGGCGGGTAGCTGCGGTCGCCGCCGATGAGGATGGATCGGTCGGAGGGAAGTTCCATGGATGCGAACCACAGGGCGTGCAGGCGGCGGTAGGCCCCGTCGGCAATGGCCAGAGCAAGACCTTCGTTCAACAGCGCCAAGGTTGCGTGGTCGCCCTCCCGCACCGCGAAGCAGAACTGCTGGGAAAAGCCGGGAATGGGCTGGTTCAGGATCTTCAGGGTTTTCAAACGGGTTTCTTGAAGAATGCGCCGGGCGACGAGGTTTTGGACCACCACCGCGTCACAGCCGTTTGTGGCCAGCAGCCGGAAGGCGTCGGAGAAGGTCGGCGTCGTGATCAGGCCAATGCCAG
>JAGOBZ010000322.1 GCA_017999015.1 Kiritimatiellia bacterium | reverse complement strand
GTGTCGCGCGTGGACGGCGAGCTGCGCCTGGCGGACGGCCGGACGCTGACCGTCGCCTCCGGCGCGACGCTCGGCGGCACAGGCACGGTTGGGCGCGTGCTCTTTTCTTCGGGCGCGGTGCTGGCGCGGAATGCCGCGCAGGGCACAGCGCTGCTGCATGCCGACGCGTGCGTGATTCCCGCTGGGGCGGTGCTGGCGCTGACCGGATTTTCTGCGGCGGAATTGCGCCAGGGCATTACGGTCGTGGCCTCGGCTTCGCTGCAGGTCGCACCGGCCGGCAGCGTAAGCGTGACCCTCGACGGCGTACCGCACTCTCCGGTGGCGCTGCGCATTTCCGGCGGCACCCTCACGGCGATGTCCTACAACCCCGGCACGCTCATTCAGGTGAATTAAATACGCTGTGCTCAGGTTGGGGAGACTATTACTTTTTTTCCTGCTTTGACTGGCAGGCGACACAGAGTCTTACCCCAGGCAGCGCATGTCGTCTTGCTTCCGGTATTTCGGCCCTGCACGCCACGCAATGAGTCAAGCTTTCGCCACTGGGCAGCCTGCTTTTAGCGAGCTGCACAGCAGACTCCACTGTGGCATCCATCTGATCCTGGACCCCGCTTTCTTTTGCCCATCCTACGGCCATTTTTCTAGCTCCTTAGACGTTCTAGGGCGTGCCGACCGCGATCAGTCGGAAGTCGTGGCGCGGAAGGAGCAGCCTGAACCGCCCTTCGGCCACACGTTCGACGGGTTCGCCCGTTTCGGCGTTACGGGCTACGGCATTGGCCGGTACCCCGAGTGTCTCCAAATCGAGCGAAAGAGAGATTTCGCCGCCTGAACCGTAGCTTGCAACGGCGAGGAGTGCGCGCCCCGCGCGCGCCAGCACGATCGCTCTCGCCGGCGCGCCTTCGGTTTTTACGGGCTGGCCCGCGTCCCAGTAGCGCCAGATGCGGCAGTCGGGCAGACCGTACCCGAAGTTCGCCAGCAGCGCGGTGGTGCGCTCTTGGAGCGGGCCGTACCAGAGGCCGCACTTGATCTCGTGCGTGAGCGACACGCCCAGAGCGCTGCGCGTGATGCGCTCATCGTCGTGGAAGAGGTTGTGCCAGACGCTGAGGCAGCCGCTCTGCAGGCCGGTGCTTTGCGCGAGCAGCAGGCTCGTGTCGCCGTCGAGATAGAGCCGCTCTTGGCAGTCTTTGTCTTTGAATTCTCCTTGGTCGCGCCACTCGTGGTCCAAGATGATCGTGCCGAACGAGAGCAGCGGGATGAGGTTGGCGTTGGTCATGTGGATGAACAGCAGCGGACGGCGACCCATCCGGTGCTGCATCACGGCGGTGCGCCGGGCCAGCTCGCGGAAGCCGAAGATGTTGACCCCGGGGCGGAGCGTGCCGTCCTCGGCCACGTAGCCGGGGCCGGTGGGCGTGTAGTTCGGCGAGAGGAAGAAGTCGTCGTAGTAAATGCCGTCCGCAAAGGTCTCCATCATGCGCTTCTCATAGTGCAGAACCATGTTCTGCCAGCTCGGAAGCGGGTCGACGGCGTAGGCGATGCCTGCGGTGTCGCCGGGAATCGAGACCTTGCCGTAGGCCGCGAGGCGGCAGACGCCGTCTTTGGCGCGCACGAAGCGCTCCTCGCCGGGCCAGCGCGGGTCGGCGATGTCCAGGCTGCTCCATTCGTCCATGAAGGTCTCCGCCTCTTCGCCCCAGTTGACTGCGCGCGCATTGGTGTAGGGAATGACCCAGCCCGTGCGCCCCTTTTCTGGCTGCGACGACCACGCGCCCTTGTCGAAAAAGCGCAGCGACCAGTTGATGTGGTTGCGGTAAGTGACGAGGTTCGGGGGATACCCATGTTCGTTGAGCCGCGACGTGAATTCGGTGGACTGGAACTGCTTGAGCCAGTTCTCGGTGTACGCGAGATCGGCGGTTCCGCCTTTGCGCAGGCGGGCGAACTCGTCATAGACGGAAAAGTTCTTGAAGGCGGGATAGAACGCATAGCAGGGCCCCGCCGCGCCCCAGTAGTAGCAGGCACCCATAAACCCGAAATTCACCACCTGCTCTGTGTTGGTGACCTGCGGCCCGGGAAACCAGCGCCGGAAGTTCACGGGCGTTTCGGGCATCGGCTTGGCCGGCGTGGCCATTAGCCCGAACGTGAGGGTGCGCGGGCGCGTTAGGGATGTGGGGCGCGTGAAGAGATGGACGATCAGCGAGGTGGCTTCGCCTTGCCGCCGGATTTCGAGGGCGGGACGCTGCGGGTCGAGGTTCCAGTCGCGGTCGTTCTCGGCGAACCAGCAGATTCCGCGCTCGGTGCCGCCCAGCCAGATGTAGGGCACGAACGGAGCGGGCAATTGGTTGCGCCCCACGTGGCGCGAGTCCCACACCTTGCCGTCAGCGTCGGGTTTCCCCGTCTGGGTGTAGCGCACCGCGTTGGTCCTGCCGCTGTAGTCCCAGAGTGTGCCCGAGCCGTCCGGGATGCGGCCCGCGTAGTGGAAGCGCAGCAGGTCGGTCACGGGGTGCATGAGCCACGCCCCGCCGGTCCGAAGGGGAATCACCAGGCGCAGGGCGTCCACGCGTTCCTTGGCCGGTTCGAGCCGAAGCGAAAGTTTCGCCACGCCGTCGTACTCGATGGAGAAGTCGGTGCGTCCGCGCACCGGTCCGGTGCGCCATGCCGCGTGGCCCTGCACGCGGTCCGCCTCTATTTCGGTGAAGGTCACCTTGCTGCCTTGAGCCGTGTAGTTTTTGCCTGCGGCTTCGACCTCCAGGCGCATGGGCGCCGCCAGCAAAGGGACGCCTTGGCTGGCAACCTGTTTCCACAGGCCGCTGTTGTCGATTTCATGGGTGCGCAGGACGCAGGAAACGCTGGCGCGCCTTTTGTCCACGGTCATCGGCGTAAAGGGCGGAATGACGATTCTTTCGCTGCCCAGCGCGGAGTTTTCCCAGGGGAAGTGTTTGCGCGTGAAGGTGCGCGTGATGTTGCGGCGCTTGTCGTCCGCCGTAGCCAGGTTCAAGGTGAGCGCATACGCGCCCGCTTCCAGAGGCGGGACCGAGACGGTCTCGCCTGCGGCGGGCATGGGGAGCGAACCGCTGTGACGGGAGAGAACGCGGTCATCGTCTTTGCGCCTGAGCGCAACTTCCCACCGCGTGAAGGCGGGTGTTTTTTGCAGGACAAGCAGGCGCAACCGATCGAAAGAGGGGAAATATGCGAAGCGGAACTCCGTGCCGTCGGCCTCTTTCAGCAAGTCGCCCGGGGCCGTGATGACGCCGGTCGGCGCGCGTCCGGGATCGGTCTCCTGAGCGGCCGCCGGAAAAACGTGCGCGTGCAGCGCGATGCATGTCGCGAGAAGCAAAAATGAGTATCTCATTGCGCGTATTTTTGCAGAAAACAGTCCGTCTTTCAAATTTGCAAAACAATATTGCTCAGAATCTGCCGTTTTTCGGCATGTCCTCACACAATATCGATTTATATCTTCATGTCCGGACTGGGCGAAGACGCTGCTAACCGAGTTTAGGCAGCGTTGCGAACAAGTTGCGCTTATTTTTTGCGCAATTTTTAAAATAGTGCCTCCTGCCGCAACACAGACCGTAGATCAGGGCGCGCAGACTATCGGCCCGGCACTGATGCGGTGCAGGGTGGAACAGCAACGGGCATGCTCGTTATAGGCATGCGGAAACGGTAAAAGCGGGCGGGATGATTCGTCGTCTGCGTGTCGCTGAAAGCGAAACAGCCTCCGGTGAGCGTGTTCGTTGAAACGGGAAACCAGACAGGCCCAGCGAGATTTGTGCAGGCTTCGATGACCACGACCGGGCTGCCGGCATTGGTGAGGCCGAAGCCGAAATGACCGGACCGTATGCCGAAACCCGCGCCGCTCTGCACCTGCGGGTTCCACGGCACGGCGGGCCGGTCATCGACCCACGCTCCCCAACCGGTTGTGCCGGGAAGATAATACACCGTCACGTTGCCGGTCTCATAAAAAGGACCTGCACCTGTACCGAAGGATGGGGCATTGCCTAAGAAATAGAGCCCCGTCAGCGCGGAACAGGTTATGAACGCCTGCCTGTCGATCGTGGTGACGCTGGCAGGAATCCTGACGGAGACCAGACTGTCGCATAGTAATCGGCTAGTGGCAGGGATACGCGAGTCGAATGCGTGTTTGATGCGAAGCACAGTCGGGCGAGGGCGGCGGCGGGGAGACGGACGATGGGCTGCGACCGGTTTGTGGAGTGCGGGAGCTTGC
>JAGOBZ010000321.1 GCA_017999015.1 Kiritimatiellia bacterium | reverse complement strand
TCGCCAATCCCCAGAGCGCCCGGGTGTAGTGGTCAATCGTCGTGCGCCCGAAGAAGAGCTCATCGCTGGTGAAGCCGTCGTAGCGCGGCTGCGTCATGCCGGCATGCGCCGCCATCCGCGTTCTCAGGCCGAGCGGATCGTCCGCCGGCGCGACGTTGAAATTGGCCAGCCAGAGCAGGCCGCGCGCCTTGGCTTTAGACAGCGCCTCGTCCGGCAGGTTGCCGCCGTTGAGCGTCGTCACCGCCTGCAGCACGTGGCGCTTCATGAAGGCCCAATCGTAGGTGCCGTTTTCGGGCACGACCGGATTCACGCACGGCGGATAGTTGAAGATTTCCGGAATCGCGTTCACGCGCAGCCGCATGCCGGGCCGCGCGCCGCTGACAGTAAGCTGATGCGCGCCGCGCGCGACCAGCCGGAACGCCTCGCGGCCGCCGCCCTGCGGCCACAGCGGCAGTACACCGCCGTCGAGCGTCGCCGTCACCTCGGCGACCGGCGGCTCCGCTCCGCCCGCGACCGACACAAAAACCCATCCGTCGCGCGGCCGCACGAAGGTGAAACGCTGCGGCGCGGGCTCTGGGGCGAGCGGCCGTTCCAGCAGCTCCGTGACCAGCGTGTTGAGCGGCTTGATCCCGCTGAGATCGAGCGCCGGCCGATCCACCACGCTGATCGGGAAGGCGGTCTCCAGCACCGCCGCACCGTCCTGCTTGCGGCGCAGCGACGCCCGCAGCCGGTAATCCCCGCACGCCAACCCCGCCAGCGGCACGCGCAGCCGCTTGGCCGTCGCCGCCAGCCGTTGGACGGGAATCGGACGTCCCTCGACATCCATCTCCCATTCGTACGCTTCGGCCGCTTCGGGCAACACGCCGTAAAACGCCAAGGCCAGCTCAGGCCGCTGGCGCGGAATCTGGCTCAGCAACGGCTCAAGCGGGACCAGGCGCGGCTCGTTGACCCACGCCATCTGCGAGCTGGAGCCCGCGAGCGCATCCGCGCTGAGCGCCTCCAGCCGCACGTCCGCCACCGCCAGTTCGCCGCTCAGGTCCAGTGCGAAGCAGGCCACGCCGTACTCGTTGTTGTCCGACGGAAACAGCGTGAAGTCGACCTGGTGCCGCGTCCACTCCGAATCGGCGGGCAGGCGTTTGATTCCGGCCTCGCGGTGCCAGCCGCTATTATGGACGATCAAACCCGCGTGCCGGCTTTTAAACCCCTTGGTGCGGATGCTGGCGCTGAGCCGGTAAGTTCCGCCGGGCACCAGACGCAGCCCTTGCTGGCGCACGCTCAGCTCATCGCCACCCCCCGCCTCGCCCGCGAGCACCACGGCAGCCTTTTTGCCTTCAGGCCCGCCTGTCCGCAGGAAGCGCACCTGCTTCACGCTGCTCTGCGTCCAGAATTCGGGAAACTCGACCTGCTCGGCCTCGAACGTCCCGTTGATCAGCAAGTTCTCACCTTCAGCCACGGCCGCCCCCGCACGGCAGACAATCAGGGCCGTCCCCACGACCACGGCAAGCATGAACCGTCGCATTCTCATGATCCTCCAAAAGGATTATGCATGAACCGTCAGAAAAACCGCCAGCGCGGTCAACAGGAAGCCGGCGACCGTCGCGATCAAGACGCGGTCTGTCAGCAAGACCTTTTCCGGACGCCCGCCCTCATTCCTGCGGTAGACCAATTCCAGATAACGGAACAGGCCGAAAACAACGAACGGTATGGTCAGCCCGAGGCGGTCGGTGCCGAAGCGGCGGACCGTCTCTTCGGAGAGCGTGTACATCGCATAACAAACCAGCGTAGCACCGGCCGTGATGCTGATCTGCAGATCGAGCAGATGGCGGTCATAGCCCGCCAGTGCCTCGCGGTGCCGCGCCCCCTCCTCCTCCAGCAGCACCTTTTCGTGGCGCCGCTTGCAGAGCGCGAGGAAGAGGGCCAGCAGGAAGGTGCAGAGCAGCAGCCACGGCGAGATGCGCGCCTCCAGCACGCTCGCCCCGGCGATCGCCCGCAGCACAAAACCGAGCGCGATCACAAACACATCGACATACGGGATGCGCTTCAGCGCGAAGGTATACACGATCTGCATCAGGAGGTAACTGCCCAATACCGTACTGAACGCGCCTGGCAAGGCCAGCGACCCGGCCATGCCCGCGGCCAGCAGAAACGCTGCGACCACCCCGGCCGGCAGCGCCTGGATCTCGCCGGCGGCCAACGGGCGCAACCGCTTTACCGGGTGCCTGCGGTCCGCCTCACGGTCGCGCAGGTCATTGATCAGATAGATGCCGCTGGCAACGGCGCAGAAACAGGCCACCGCCGCCGCCTCAAACAACAACGGCCGCGCACCCTGCACATGCGAGCTCTGGCTGGGGTCCCACTTGGCGAAGAAATAGGCCGCCGGCACGATCCCGTTCTTTATCCACTGTGCGGGACGAAGCGCGCGCAACCACGGCCATTTCAAAGAGGCATTCAACTTAGTCCCTTGTACTGCTTGATCATTCAGACATGATTACCTGATTTAACTGCTTTATTCCAATCCTGTTAATTCTGAATTTCTTCCCGCCGAAGCGAAGCTGTCGGAAATCCTGGCTAAAAAAAACCGGGGAGGGGCTTACCGACTGCGAGGCGACCGCCGGAACCCGCACCGCGCCCACAGCCGCAACACCATCAGCATCGCCTCGGTCGCAATGTTAGCCCGCATCTTGGAATATCCCGCGCGCCGGTCTTCGAACACGATCGGAATCTCCTGCACCTTAAAGCCCTTCATCCATGCGGTGTGCGTCATCTCGATCTGAAAAGAGTAGCCATTGGAGGTGATGCGGTCGAGGTCGATCGCCTCCAGCACCGTCCGCCGGAAACACTTAAAGCCGCCGGTCGGGTCATGGATCGGCATGCCGGTCACGAGCTTCACGTACTGCGCCGCGCCGGTCGAGAGCAGCAGCCGGTTCATCGGCCAATTCATTACGCGGATGCCGCCGATGTAGCGCGAGCCGAGCACCAGGTCAGCGCTCTCGCGCGCGGTCTTGAGCAGACTCGGCAGCACGATCGGATCATGCGAAAAGTCGCAATCCATCTCACAGATCAGACCGTAATCCCGGGCCAGCGCCCACTTGAACCCAGCGATGTAGGCGCGCCCAAGACCTTCCTTGCCGGCCCTGTGCAGCACGAAAACCCGCTTTTCACGCGCCGCGATCTCATCCAACAGCGCACCCGTGCCGTCGGGCGAATTGTCATCCACAAACAGAATGTTGGCCTCTGGCACCTGCTTCAGCACGGCCTCGGCCATCGGCCCCACATTCTCCCGTTCATCATAGGTCGGAATGATGATCAACGCTTTCTCATTCATTTGCCGTCAGTATACCTGTTTCAGCCGATGCGTGGCCACTTCATTTTCTGTTTGTTCGGTTCACGTCGTTGTGCTTGAATACGGGACATGGGGGAAGGTATATGAAAAGTCTTCAACGGAGCATGTGGGCCGCCTGCCTGATCGCGGGGACGGCGTCGGCGCAAAGCGCGGTCAGCACGGCGGAGGCGGAAGGCTTGGCCGCGATCCGCGCACAGGCGACGCAGGGGATGATCGCGGTTCAGCCTTGGGCGCAGCTCATGGGCGCGGGGCGGCTGGGCATCGGCTGGCTCACGTCGCGGCCGGCCGACGGCGTGGTCGAGTGGACGCAAACCTTCGGGACCGGACAGCCGGTCGCCTGGCAGGAGGCCTGGTTCTCTGAGGACGGCCTGCGGCAGGCCAACGGCACCGCGCAGCGGGCGGTCATCGAGGGTTACGATCCGTCGCGCCCGCTCCGGTTCCGCGCCCGCTCGCGCGCGATCTCATCGTTCAAGCCGTACAAGGTGGCCTTCGACGAGCCCGCGCGGTCGCAGGAGCGCATCCTGCCGGCGCTGGCCCGCCCGGACGGCGCGGTGTCGTTCATCGTCTTCAACGACATCCACAACCGCGCGGGGCTCTATCAGCCGCTGCTGAACCGGGCCGGCGCGCCGATCGATTTCGCCGTACTGAACGGCGACGTGTTGCAGGACCCGCAGAGCGAGGCAGAGATCGTCCAGAACCTCTTGCAGCCCATGTCCTGGTTCACGGCGCGCGGAATCCCCTGCTTTTTCCTGCGCGGCAACCACGAGACGCGGGGGGCCGCGGCGCGCAGGCTCAAAGACTATCTGACCCTGCCGGACGGGCGGTATTACACGGCCATGACCTTCGGTGCCGCGCGCGTGGTGCTGCTCGAC
>JAGOBZ010000320.1 GCA_017999015.1 Kiritimatiellia bacterium | reverse complement strand
ATAGAGGATCGAGACGCGGGGCTTGCCGGCAGGCGTGTAAAGCAGCCGCTGAATATCGAGAGGCTCGCCCGCCATCCAGGCGGCGAACCCAGGCGAGGCCAGCAGATTGTTGACGCGCATGGCGAGGGTGAAACGCTCTTTCGCAGGATAGAAGGACTCCAGCGCGAACACGCCCACATGCTCGAAGGGCGGAGCCTGGATATCCTGAATCAGCGCCTTCAAATCTACGTTCCGTCCTTCGCGCCAGGCGCGGTCAAGGATGTTGGAGAGCAGGATGTGCTCGCGGCTCTGAACCGGATCCGCATCAATGCCGAGTAGGCCGAGCAGGCCGGAGACGGCTGACAGCACGCGGTCGCGCAGCGCGGTGGCGTCGTTCAGCAGTGCTGCCGGCGGGGCGTCGAACGAACGCAACAGTTGCAGGGGGCGTCCGGCTGTGCTTCCCGGCGTGTAAACAGCAAACTCTGCCGATGCCTGCAGCCTGCGGATACGCTCGCCGTCCTGGCCCCACTGCGCGAGTCCGGCACGCCAGGACTCGGCGGTTTTTGCGGCGAACGCCTCTGGCGACAGCTCTTTACGTGCGGCTTCGGCGTCGTCTACCCACGGACGGAAATCGTCAGGCTTCATGTCGGGGAACTGCAGCATGAGGTTGCCGAGATCACCTTTCGGGTCAATCAGGATGGCCGGGATGCCGTCAATCGCAGCCTCTTCCAGCAAGGCCAGAGCAAGTCCGGTCTTGCCGCTGCCAGTCATGCCGACCATCATCGCATGCGTGGTCAAATCTTTGGCATCATAGAGCAGCAGGCGGTCGCTCACTTCGCCCGTCACGGTCTCAATCTGCTTGCCCAGGTAAAAAGTTCCCAGTTTTTCAAAAGCCTGCATGTCGCCCCCCTGATTATTGGCAAACGCATTGCCAGCGCGCTGTTTTTTCTCTACTATAACACAACCTGATTGTTATGTCAGTAGGTTGACCTAGGTGGGCATGGAGGGTGCAATGAGCAAAAATGCGGTCGGGATGCGCACATTGATGAGTTTGGCGACTGCCGTCGCTGTATGCTGCGGCGCGGCGGACGGTACCTGGGAAAATGTGGCAACGGGGGTATGGAGTGACGGCAGCAAATGGGTCGATGGCATCATCCCCGGCGGCGGCGGCGTGGCGACATTTCAAGGACCATCCGGATTCTATAATGTCACGAATGACTTGGGCACGGTCATCCTCTCCGGACTGCGTGGCAACCCCGATTCGGTGCCCAATACCGTCGCCACGGAATGGAGGCTGTTCGGCGGCACCCTTGAACTGATCGCACCGGCGCTGCTGGACACGACGGCGCACGGGCTCAATCTGCGCGGCACGACGCTCTCGGGCAATACGGATGTCACGATTACCGGTTTGGGCCGTACTTTTCTCGGCGACGATAACCTGTTCACCGGGCGCACCGTCATTTCAAACGGTAATGCGCGCGTGGCGCGTGACAGCGGTTTCGGGCCGGTGCCGGCCGCCTATGTGCCGGACGCTATTCTTCTTGATAACGGCGGCCTGCAAAACGATGACGGCAACTATTTGATGGTTATCCACGCGAACCGCGGCATCACGCTCTCGCCGCGCGGCGGGTTTCTTGGCGCCGGCTATGAGGGCGGCTCCATGCGCGTGGACAGCCCGATTACCGGAAGCGGCATGCTGGGCATCAACTTCGAATTTTCGCCGCTCATTCTGAATAGTCCCGCCAACGACTACAGCGGCGGCACCGTGCTCGGCACGAACGGTCCCGGGGCGAATGCCATCAGGGGGTTGTTGCGACTGGGACAAGACGAAGTGCTGCCGCACGGCGCAGGCAAAGGCGGGTTGTCGATCAATCCATGGGGCAGTTTCAATAATGCGCTGCCGACGGTGACGCTCGATCTGGCCGGCAAGAGCGAGACGGTCAATACGCTGTCATCAGGTCCCAGGGCGGAGATCACGTCGTCCGTCGCGGGTCAAGGCACGTTGATCGTGGGCGGTCTGGATGAGGACAGCGATTGGCGCGGCATACTCAAAGGCGGCGCGACGATCGAAAAGCAGGGCAACGGCACGCTTGCTGCGATCGGTGCCCAAATCGAGAACGGCACGCTCCGGCTGAAAGCCGGCACGTTGGTGGCCGGCGGACCGAACGTGATGGACGGCGGCACGGTCGTGTTCGACGGCGGCGACATGCAAGTGGCTAGGCCTTCTGGATTCGATGAATACAAGAGTGCAAGCGCGCAGATCGATCTGAACGCCCCGCTGACCTACACCGGTTGGCGGCTGACGCCCGAAAAGGGCAGCACCACCGATGTCAGCGCCTTCCCGTACAACACGCAGTATGTGTATCGCGGCCGGTGGCATCTGGCCGATGCGGGCATCTATAGTTTTGCCAAATACTTTGATGACGGCGGCTATCTGGCGATCGACGGGGTCCCGTTGCTTTGGAACAACACAACGGCCACACGGCAAGTCACTAATGATGTCGCGCTCGCCGCAGGCTGGCACACGCTTGAGCTTCGCTATGCGCAGGGTGTAGGCAGTGTGGGGCCTCAGGGAGGTTTCCGCAATGGCATCATGTATGATGCCGGGAATGGCGGCTTCACCAACGCCGCAGAGTTGGCGCGGGCGCGGATGTTTACCGACGATGGCGGGCCGGACTTGGTGACAGACTCGCCTGAGAATGTCTTGTCCGGCATGTTGGTGTTGGCACAGGATGGCACGCTGACGATCCCCGCCGATACAGGGCAGTTGATGTTGGCGTGCGGCGTCACTGCGCTTTCGGCGGGCCCGCCCGAACCGGTGTTGACCGTCAACAACGGCGGGCTGCCGCTGTGCTTCGGTTCGGCTGGCGTCTGGCCGTCGCTGCTGGATGCGAAGATCGCGAGTGTCGGCGGCCTGGTGCTCACCAACCGCGTCTGGCTGCGCCGCCTGCCGGAGACGCCGTATACGATCGCGGCCGGTGCGGACCTCGCGCTGGACGGCGCCGCGCTGCTGGGGCCCGCCGCGCTGAATCTGACCGATTACTCGGTGCGCGTGGTGCGCGGTGATTCGGTCGGCGGCGACGGCTCGGTCACCGCGAACGCGGGCACGACCGTATGGTTCGACACGATGCGCTTCGAAGAAAATCGCCTCACGAACAGCGCGGCGCCGCAAACCTTTGCCAACGATGTCGCGTTGAACGGCGGCACCGCCCGTTTCACCGGCGCCGGAACGATCACCTACACGGGCGCGTTGACCGGGACCGGAACGGCCGTCAAGGACGGCGCGGGCGACTTGGTTCTGGCAGATTCCGGCTCTGCGCTGTCTGGCACGATCCGGGCCGACAGCGGGCGCATGCTGCCTGCCAACGAAGCCGCCCTGGGCGGTGCGGCGGTACACCTGAACGGCGGACGGCTCGTGAATCCGACCGGTGGCGATCTGCTGCTGGCCGCCACGCCAGTCACCGCGCAGGGGGGCGGTTTTGAGGTGAGTGGCGCCGGTGAATCAATGACGGTCAACGGTATCATTACGGGTATGGCCAATGTGTCGAAATGGGGCGACGGCACCCTGACGCTCGGCGGCAGCGCCCAGAACACAAGCCTGCGCGTGCATGTGCGCGGCGGCACCCTCGCGCTCGCCAAGAGCGGCGAGGCTGACGCCTATGCCGTGCAAGACGTGATCGGTGCCGAGCCCGGCACGCGTGTGGTTCTGACCGGTGACACCGGCAACCAGATCGGCGGCGGCGTGACGCTGTCGGGCGGCGTGCTGGATCTCAACGGACATTCCGAAACGCTCGGCGTGCTCACCAACACGCTGGTCGGCGGAAGCGTCACGAACAGCGGCGCGCAGGCGGTGACGCTGACGGTCGGCGCCGGCAATGTCTCGTCCGCGTTCACCGGCACGATCAGTGACGGTCCGGCACCGCTTGCGCTGACAAAAATCGGGACCGGCGAATTCACCTTGCCCATCGCGTCGATCGCCTACTCGGGCGGCATGCAGGTGGAGGCCGGTACGTTGCGCATCTCCAAACCGGTGCCGCTGAAGAACGGGCTCTCCTATTGGCTGGATGCCTCGGAGCCGGGGAACATCACGCTTTCCAATGGTTTTGTGGCGGCTTGGAATGATGCTTCCGGGGCCGGCGTCCATTTTACGCAGTCCAATCCGGCGAACCGGCCGAAGTGGATGGAAAACGCGATCAATGGCAAGCCGGCCGTGCTGTTCGGCGACGGCGAGGTGCGCACG
>JAGOBZ010000319.1 GCA_017999015.1 Kiritimatiellia bacterium | reverse complement strand
ACGCTGCCGCTCATCGCCGGACACTATCCGCAGGCCCTGCCGGTTTCGGCCCGAACCGGCTACGGGCTCGACCTGCTCAAACGGGCCGTCGTTCAGGAACTCCAATCATGCTCCACGTTGTGGCGACTCCCATCGGCAACCTCGCGGATCTGAGTCCCCGCGCGCTGGAGGCGCTGAAGGGCGCCGACCTCATCGCCTGCGAGGACACGCGGCGCACGTGGGCGCTGCTCAGCGCCTTCAACATCCCGCGGCCCGAGATGATCTCATACCGGCAGGGCAACGAGGAGCGCGTCGCCGAACGCCTTCTGCAGGCCGTGGCCGCCGGCCGCAGCGTCGCGCTCTGCTCCGACGGCGGTTACCCCGGCATCAGCGACCCCGGCTACCGCCTCATCCGCCGCGCCGCGCAGGAGAAGGTGCCGTTCGACGTGCTGCCCGGCGCCTCGGCCGTGGATCTCGCGCTGCTCTCGTCCGGGCTCTCGACGTCGAGCTACACCTTCAAGGGGTTCCCACCGCGCAAGCCCGGCGCGCTGCGCCGTTTCTTCGAGGAGGAGCGGGATCTGCCGCACACGCTGATCTGTTTCGAGTCGCCGTTCCGCGTCGGCGCCGCGCTCAAGGCCGCGCATGACGCGCTGGGCGACCGCGAGGCCGCTGTGTGCATTGAGCTGACCAAGGCGCACGAGCGGGTACACCGCGGGTATCTCACCGAACTGATCCCGCTCTTCGACGGCAAGCCGGTCAAAGGCGAGGTCGCCCTCGTCATCGCGGGCGCCAATCCCAAATTCGCGCGCGGCGCGGAGGCCGCTTCTTCACGCTTCGTCGGCTACACGTAGTCGTCTCTCTTAGCCTGTATCTGGCTGCGGAACAACGACTATGGTTTGTTTTTTTTGAAAGGAAAGGGGTATGATGTTTCATAATCGTCGTCAGTTTCTACAACGGGGACTATTGACCTCTGCGGCCGCCGTGACGCCGGGTCTTTGGGGGGCGATCGGTCCTGCCAGGCGCACGCTCGGGCTGAGCGAACTTCCCACCGTTGGGATGATCGGCATCGGTCTGCAGGGACGCGGGCTGCTCAACCAGTTTCTTTGGCGGAAGGTGGTTGTCAAGACGGTCTGCGACTGCGACCGCGTGCGCCGCGACGACGCGCTGCGCCGTGTGCAGGAATACTATGCGGAACATGCCGACCTCGGCATTCCGAAGGATGCCTGCCGCGCTGAGTCCGATTTCCGCAAGGTGATTGAGGATCCCGCGATTGACATGGTTTGCATCGCAACGCCCGACCACTGGCACGCCTACATAGTTGTGGAGGCGATGAAGCACGGCAAAGACGTCTATTGCGAAAAGCCCCTCACGTACAGCGTCGACGAGGCGCGCACCATCGTGGAGGTCGCCAAAAAAACGGGACGCATCCTCCAGGTCGGCGCGATGCAACGCTCCAGCTTCGAATTCCGCGCGGCCTGCGAACTGGTGCGCAACGGTTTCGTCGGCGACGTCAAGTACGTTGAAAACCAGTTCGGCGGCCCGGCCTGTCCGCGCCGTCCTTATAAAGACTTCCAAAAGTTCGCCGCTGAGGGGGCGCCCAATCCAGACGTGGATTTCAACATGTGGCTGGGGCCGGCGCCGAACGTGCCGTATTCCGACGAGCTTGCGCCGCGCGGCGTACACAATTTCTTCCCCGGCTTCTGGCGTGAGGACGATTTCTTCGGCTCGGGGGGATGCGGAGACTGGGGCGCCCATCACATGGACATCACGCAGTGGGGCATGGGCAAGGACGGCTCGGGGCCGGTCCGGGTGGTGAAGAGCGCGGAGTCGCGCTCCAACGACTGGAATCGCGGATTCCGCCGCCAGAACGGCGCCCGTATCATCTACGAGGACGGTCTCGAACTCCGGCATGTCGGCGGCACGCGCTGGGGCACGGTGTTCTTCGGTACGCGCGGCATCTTGTGCGTCGACCGCGGGCGAATCGCCTTCTGGGAGGGCAACGGCCATAACACGCCCGACCGCAAGATGCGCGAGGCGCTGAGCGAGGGCACGTTTGACGGCAACGGCATGAAGAAGATCTGCTATTACAACGGCAAGTACAAGCGGCGCGTCAACGGCGTCGAGACCGAAATCGACACGGCAACGGAAGCGTTCGGCCGCAGTTCGGCGGAAGCCGTCAAAAAAGCCGAGCGCTTCTTCGGCGTCGACTTCAAGAAGCACACCGGTATCAAGCTGCCGCTCTATGAGTCAGGCAACCACGTGGAAAATTTCGTCCAGTGCGTGAAGGAACGCCGCGCGACGATCTCCAGCGAGGATGTGGGCCCGTATACCAGCGTGCTCTGCCAGCTTGTCCACATGAGTTATGTGCATGACACGGGCTTTGACTGGGACCCGAAGAAAATGACCTTCGCCAACGGAACCGGCAACCCCGAGTGGTTGAGCCGCCTCGAGATCCGCCCGGATGCCAACCGCTACAAGGTCCAGGCCTGACGAACGTCCCTGTTTCGGCGGAGACGGCACGCTGGCCGTCTCCGCGTTTCTTTCACACGCTCTCGCCGGCTCTGCCGCTTCACGGGGCTGGCGATCACGCCGCGCCATGAGGCGTCCGTCCCGAAGCGCTTTTCGGAGCCGTCCGCGTAGCGGATGACCAACTGCGCGCGGAACGCCGACTCCCTGCCGCAGTAGTGGACGATCTTGTCGCGCCACCAGCCGGCGGACACCATCGCTGAGGCGAGGTCGCCCTCGTCATCGCGGGCGCCAATCCCAAATTCGCGCGCGGCGCGGAGGCCGCGGGACCGTAATCCACCGAAAGCCCGGCGTAGGGGAGGGACGCGCGTCTGCTCGTCCAGCCGACCACCCCATGCCTGTTCAGCGGCTGGACTCCTTCCCCCGCGAACCTGACAGACTCCTCTCTCTTCTCCTTTGGCGGGACTGTTTATTGGACAAATCTCGAAAAAAATGTCACGGCATCATCTTTGTCTTTGACATTGGGCGCGGATTCGTTAACCTGTACGCCTGTTTTGCCCCAATGTCGGAGCGTAGCGCAGCCTGGTAGCGCGTTTGGTTCGGGACCAAAAGGTCGAGGGTTCAACTCCCTCCGCTCCGACCATCTTCTTAGAGTTAAAAACCTCGAAAACGCCAATGTTTTCGGGGTTTTTATTTTTCCACGCCTCTTCCAGCTCTATCATCCCCTATTAAGAAACGGTGTGAAAAAGTGTGTTTTTCCACCACTAATTCCACCACTAACCCCACCACTAACTCCGCCGCTGCCGGTGAAAAGTTGCCCCGGGATGAAACCGCGCACGGCTTTTTGTTTTTCTAAGAACCCCAATTGATTCCCCGGCCGCCCTGTTTTCATCAGCAACACTGATAAAAAAACGCCGGGGGCGAAAAGCCAACCCCGGCGCAAAACGGGCAGCCCGTTTTCATGTTCCCGCAAGCACGCTCATTTGCCGGCAAGGCCGCACGCGCCTATCGCCGCCTCGATCTCGGCCACCGTTCCCGGCCTGTTCAGCTTCCGGTCGCAAACCAAACCGCCGGAAGTATCCCAACGGGTCACCCGTACAATGGGCGCTTCGCCCCCGCCCGTCCAAACCGCAGCCGCGTTGGCTTCCCAGGGATTCATTTCACGAACAAGAACGATGTCCGGCCTGGCAGCAATCCCGGAAGTGTCCAAAGCCGCCTCTAGCCTTGTGCAATAACTGCACAAGGGGTGCCCGGCCACGACCACAAGCGTCTTGCCGGACGCCTTCGCCTCAGCGATCCGATCATCGAGAACCGTGTTAATGGCTGGTCGCCTACCTCCGGGAGCAACGGACGGGACGACGGCAGCAGCGCCGCCGGAACCGCCCGGCGGAGCAACGTCCACGGCACCGGCCGCAACGCCGCCCACGGACCGCCCCATGTACGCCGCGCCCAAAGACGCACCCAGCTCAATGGCCCGCACGAAGGCGAGACTCGCGTCGTTCTGGTTGCTCAGATTGGAGATCGACAAACCGCCGTCAGCCGAAAGCGTGTAGTTCCCGAGCGTGGTCGCCTCCTTGTTGCCGAAGCCGGTCTTGAGCGCCGTGGCGTACGCCACCACCGTCTCGCCGGCGGACTCGCTCATGATCGGCGTGCGGTTCACCGTCAACGCGCACCCGGCGCCCGTCAGCACCGCCATAAGCAACACCACAACCCCGCCCACGCGTTTAGCCCGCTTCGCGGTTTTCGCAGGTTTCGCCTTTTTCGCCTTCGCCGCCGG
>JAGOBZ010000318.1 GCA_017999015.1 Kiritimatiellia bacterium | reverse complement strand
TGACTGGCATCGGCGCGCTTTCGATGGTGAGCGGCCCCGAGCCGTCGACCTGCACAAGGGCGCGGGCAGCGACGGTCAGCACGTTCAGCAGGTCGGCGGCGGCGAGCATGCAACGCTCAGGCGGCGGGCCCTCGCAAATGTCTTCCAAGACGGCGAGGAGCGCATCTTCTTCGGTTGACAGCGCGAGGCCGACATGCCGAGGCAGCGCTTCGGGAGAAACCGTACGTCCTTCCACGATGAGCTGAAGCCGGAGGGCCACCTGGCCGTGCCAAAAATCGGCGGTCCAGGTCTGTGGCAGTGACAGTTGTACGCGGGCCGGAACACCGCGCGCGCCGCGCTGGATATAGGCTGAGGCGTCGACTGCCTCGAGACGGCGCGCGCGACGCTGTTCCTCATGGTAGGCCTGCTCACGCAACGGATCGGCATGGCGCAGCATCAAGGTGATGCCGAGCGCGACCACATGCGGACAGACCAGCCCCAAGTTACGGTTGGTCGAGCAGGGGCAGAGACTGTCAATGGTCCCGTCGGGGCGCACCTTTAGCTTGGAGTAGATTTCGGTCGACGACTCGCGCGCGATCACACCGCTAATCAGGTCGCCCTGCATATCGGCCTTCAGGACAAGCCCTTTGCGGACCATGCTTTCGGCTTGCGCGTACACGGCGTCGCCGCCCCAGCCCAGGAGCATTTTTTTCGTTATTGCCGATGGCAGCATGGAGTCACTGGACCGTTTTCGGTGACAGATGCGGTTCGTGCAACGGGCCGATCACTTCGCGTTCTTCGACAGGGTGGCCCACCGGACGGGGCATCGGTATAAAGGTGAGCATCGCCCACGCAATCAAACAGGTCACAATGCCGACGACCGCGCCGATTTTCAGCCATTCAATAAATGCGATGTGCATGTGGCCGCGTTTTTCAAGCAGTCCCAACGCAACAATGTTCGCGGTGGAGCCGACGGCTGTGATGTTGCCGCCAAAGCAGGCGCCGAAGAGCAGGGCCCACCAGAGCAGGGTGTAGTCCGCCGAACGTTCGACGAGTGCCTGAATCACAGGAGTGAAAGCGGCGACGAACACAATGTTGTCCACAAAGGCTGAGCCGACTGCCGAGATGGCCAGCACAAACGGAACCATGGCCGTGGGGCCGCCCTTGACGACGCCAGTCAGCTTGTCCGCAAGATTGCGTGTGATGCCCTGCTCCTCAAGCCCGCCGGCAATCGCAAAGAGCAGCATGAAGAAGAGCAATGTCCACCATTCCACATCGTGCTCGATGTAGTGGCGTGCGCGGTTCGGACGGTAGATCATCAGCAGGCCGGCGATGATAAGCGGCGTAATGATGAGAAAAGCGTTTTTGTTTTCCACGCCGGTCAAGCCGAGGATGTTTTCGATCTGGTGGTGGAAGGCGATGATGCAGACTGTGGCGACCAGCACGAACAGGCCGCGACGGAAAGGGATGCGGATCAGCGGTCCAAGTCCGTGGTGAACCTGGCGGTGCTCTTGCATCACGACCGTCATCTGGTGGATGACCTTGCGATACCAGAACAAGACAATACCGAGTGTGGCCAGCAACGAAACGAAAGCGATGGGCGTGGCGCCGGAAAGGAATTGGCTGAAATTGAATCCCGCCTTATTGCCGATGAAGATGCCGACCGGATTGCCGAGCATGGTGGCGGCGGAGCCGATATTGGTGCAGAGCACCGCCATCAGCACAAAGGGGGATGAGCGGATCTTGAGCGTGTCGCAGACCTGGAAGACCAAAGCCAGAACCACCACGATTGAAGAGACCTCGTCCACAACACTGGACAACAGGGCCGACAGGCTGCAGAGGATGACCGTGAAGGTCATACCGGTCATCCGCTTCTTGTTAATGATCGCCTGAATCACCCAGGTGAGAAAGCCGAGATCCTTCAGGGCGCCGACGATCACCATCATGCCGACCAGAAAGAAAATGATGTCGAGCTCGGTTGCGCGCAACATGCCGTGCAGGGTCATGGCGCGTGTGCCGATCAGGACCGCCACGCCGATGAAGGCCACAGCGACGCGGTGCGTCCAGAAAAAAAGCGTGGTGCAGATGACGGCAATGAAGGTGCAGACCGCGACCATCGAGAGGGGGGTTGGCGCGAGTGCGAGGCGATGCGATCCCCAGCCGACGAAGGCGGTGATGGCGGCCATGACTCCGATTTTGACAAGTGCGCGCAGAGGGGGAATGGTGACGACCGGTTCGCTGTACATGAAACGTTACTCCCTGAAAACCTTATTTAAAAAGATGGGCAGGTCAATGATCCCCATCAGTTTCTTGCCATTTAACACATAACATTTCGAAGCATTGCGGCGGGTCATTTCCCCGGCCACGGATACGGCCGGAGCGTTCATCTGGACCGATGCGTACTCGTTGAGCAGAATGTCGGAGAGCCATGTGTTCTGCTCATTATGCAGCACGCTGGTAAAGGGTTCAAAGTTGATGATCGGCGACAAATCGCTCATCCAGAGCAGATAGTCCGGCAGACAGACCTTGAGCAGGGTACCGGCGCTGACCACGCCGACCATATCGCCGTCGCGGTCGACCACCGGGATCTCGCTGAGGTTTTCGCCAATGAAGCAGTCGATCGCGGTCTTGAGATTGTCGTTGTTGCGCAAGGTGATCAGTTCGTCGCGCATGATGTCGGCCGCGCACACGTATTCGGGAAGCACCATGCCGCCGCGTTCGAAAAAACGCATGACTTCTTCAGCGCTTTTAAGATGCGAGACCGTTCTCGCGGCGTTACGGTCGCGCAAGATGCTGGCGAGCGAGCGCAAGATCTGCAAATAGAGGCCCGGCTGATCGCGTGGAATCAAGACCAGCAGAATCAGGTGGACCGCGGGTTTGTCATCTGCGAAAGGAATGCCTTTCGCTGATGTGGCGACGCCGACGTAGGGACGCTGCAAAGCGTCTAAACGCGCATGCGGGATGGCGATTCCGTTGGCGACGACCGTGTCATTCGCGTTTTCACGCTCGATAATGGCATTGTAATACCCATCGACCTCCATGATGCCGTGGCCGCTGGCCAGATGCATCAGCAGATGTTGTATCAACTGATTCCGGGAGATATCCTCTTGATGAATCAGGATGTCATCCGCGCTGAAAAACGAAGTCAACGCGAGACTGCTTTTCGTGGGCGCTACTTTTTTTCGCATGCTTTCAACCGTTCCGTTTACCCGGTTCAGAATCGTCGTCGCGCATCGGTCAAATCGTCTCTTTCTACACGACGGTCAAAGTATAAAGGAAACAGGAGACGGGTTCAACCTCAACTCGCCCCCCCCCCGGTCAAGACTTGCCGGGCGGCGGGAAGGTGAAATCGAAGCGTTTGATGTTTTGCGTGTCGGGATCCACGAGCAGCAGAATGCGCGAGACATAGGGTGGCACGCCTTGGACCTCCCAATAGGTGTCTCCGTCCTGAGAGACCTCCTTGACAATGGCAGGATCGGGCAATGCGAGCGTGAATTTGTCTCTCGTCATTTGAACCGCCTCTCGCAAAGGGATCGGCGCCTGGGGCATGAACTGCATCTCTTTGATTTTCCCCTTTTTCCCGGACGTGGTGAGATAACAGTCCGCCGCGATGAACTGCCAGCCGTACATCGAGAGCGCATCGCGCAGGAGGAAGGCGAGCATCTTGTCGTCGCGGTCGTTGTTGGTGAGTTTCGTGTACGTATGGAGGATGAGGCGGCGGACCTTCTTGTAGCCCTCCATTTTGTTGATTTCAAGCTGCGCGGCTTTTGCGAAAGATTCGGTCTTGGCCGCTTTCTCGGGGTTTAAGCGTGCGTCAATCCAGAGCAAGTCCTTCGGGGACAGCTTGGCGCGTGTGGTGGCGATGATGGCGCCGTTGGGCCGTTTAAGGAATATTTTGCCCTCTTCCTCTCTGACAAAGGCTCCTTCAACGACATTGCCGTTGACCGATGTCCACGTCCTCACCGGCGCATCGGGCAAGGCTGGCGCATTTTGGTTTTCTTGCGCGACAACGGCGAAATGCACGCCTGCAACAAGCACGGTCACGATGGGTACATGACGAAACGGAGTCTTGTCGTGGGATGACATGGTCTTCTCCTTGTTTGGCCAATCATACCGATGAACGGCCGCTACCGTCAATCCTCAGAGGGTAATCGGTTGCCGGGGAGGGCGTTTTGACGCATAATGAAAATCAAACAAGGAGAAGGTGAAGATGCCGTTGTATGTTCATTTCGGCGCGGGAAATATCGGTCGCGCACTGGCGGGG
>JAGOBZ010000317.1 GCA_017999015.1 Kiritimatiellia bacterium | reverse complement strand
GACCACATCCCTTCCGTGAGCTTCATAACTTCAGCACGGGAAATCCAATCATCACTTCAGTTTTGTCCATCTTGATTCAAGCCGACGCAATACACGCCAACCACAATTTATCAGTACAATAGTAAAACTGTTGGCAGAGTTTCCGCAAGCCGAATCTGGGAGGGGGGAACGGGGCGGGCGCATGGCCGTTCTGTTGGTGGTTCCCTCTCGTAATCTCTTCCATAACTTGAGCGTTGAGCGTTGAATGTTGAGCGTTGAAAGTTATCCCCTTGATCATTCGCGGCACGGCCGCGGGCGGGCTTGCCTATATCCTCACGTTTCTGTCCGCAGATGACACAGATTCCCGCAGATCAGATTTCATATCTCGATCAACTTGTGCCCGTACACGCCTGTGATCTCGGTGTCTTGTAGCTTGCACTTTGATCGAGCACACGGCGGGTCAAGGTTGTGAGCGGCAGTTCGTCCGGCATCATGAAACGCGCGGACGTCGGATTCTGTTTTTCCGCTGTCATTTTTAACCCGGTCGCCTCAAAGAGATGCCACACCTGCTTGAAGTGCGTGAAGACATGAGTGAAACATCCCCGCGTCTCCATATGCGTGGCGCGCAGTCCGGCCGCCACGCGCAACACGCGCGCCGCATCGCGCGCGGTCGGCGCGTCGCCGGACGCGCGGCTCGGCAGCTCCCACAGTCCGCCCAAAAGCCCGTCGTCCGCGCGCTGCGCGAGCAGCACGCGTCCGGCCGCATCGCGCGCCAGTACAGCCACAGCGGTCCGCGTGGGCACCGCTTTGCGGGCGGGGCGCATCGGCAGCGCGGCTTGACGGCACTCGCGGCGCGCCACACAGCCGCCACGCAACGGGCACCTGTCGCAACCCGGCGTCCGCGGCGTGCAGCAGGTGGCCCCCAGATCCATCATCGCCTGATTGAAATCACCGGGACGCCCGGACACCGCGATGTGCGGCTGCAGCCAGGACGCCAGCCGCGCGCGCGCCGCCGGCTTGCGGAAGTCGTCATCCCATCCCCGATAGCGCGCAAAGACCCGGATCACATTACCGTCTACAACCGGGGCCGGCACACCGAAACAGATGCTGGCGATCGCGGCGGCAGTGTAAGGTCCCACACCCGGCAGTTCGGCCCAGCCGGCGGCATCGCGCGGCAGCGCGCCCCCCTGTGTCACGATCTGCTGCGCCGCCCGCTGGAGATTGCGGGCACGCGTGTAGTAGCCGAGCCCCTCCCACAGCTTGAGCACCTGCTGCTGCGGCGCGGCGGCCAGTGCGGCCACCGTCGGGAAGGCCTGCACGAAGCGCGCGAAATAACCGCGCACGGTCTCGACCTGCGTCTGCTGCAGCATGATTTCGCTGACCCAGACGGCATAGGGATCGGGATGATCGCGCCACGGCATCTCGCGCCGGTTCGCGTCATACCAGTCGAGCAGGCGGCGGTGGATCGCGGTCATGCCCCCCCCGCTGGCTACCGGATGAACAGCAATTCCTGATAGGTCGGCAACGGCCAGAGCGCATCGTCGACCAGCCCCTCCAGCGCGTCAGCCAGCTCACGTACGCGCTCCATGGCCGGCACCACCTTCTCGCGCATGTAACGCGCATGACCGACCTTGCAGGCGTGGTGCTTCTCCGCTTCGCGCGAGATTTCAGCCAGCAGATTAAGCTCCTCTTGCAGGCTGACCGTCAAGCGGCTGACCTCGGCCAGCGTCGACGTGTCAGCCGGCAGTTCGAGCTGGCGCAGCTTCAAAGCGGTGTCGGCCAAGCGACCCTGCGCCTGGCTGACCGCCGGCAGGATCAGGGTGCGGCCGATCTCCTGCGTCAGGCGCGCCTCGACCGCGATGTCCTTGATGTAGCGCTCCAGATAAATCTCGTACCGGGCGCGCAGCTCGCGTTCAGTCAGGATCCCTTGACGTGTCATGGCCACAATGGTCTCAGGCGCCACGTACTGCGCCAGCGCGTCGACGGCCGAAGGGATGTTATCCAGACCGCGCCGGACCGCCTCTTCGTGCCAGGCCGCCGTGTAGTTGTCACCGTTGAACACGACCCGGCTGTGCGCGTCCCACACCTCTTTGACCAACGCTTGCACCGCCGCGTTGAGGCGTGCGGGGTCGCCGTTGACGCGCGCCTCCAATTCTGTGGCCAACGTGTCGAGCGAATCCGCGACGATCGCGTTCAGCACCATGATCGGACCGGCGACGGACTGGCTGGAGCCGACGGCGCGGAACTCGAATTTCCCGCCGGTGAAGGCGAAGGGACTGGTGCGGTTGCGGTCGCCCTTCTCGGCCATCAGCAGGGGCAGGCAGTTCACGCCGAGCGTCAACGCCTTCTTGCCGTGACGCGGCGCGCGCGACGCGCTGGCGGCGACCTGTTCGAACAGCTCGGTCAGGTGCTCGCCCAGAAAAATCGAGATGATCGCCGGCGGCGCCTCGCACGCGCCGAGCCGGTGGTCGTTGCCCGCATGCGCGACCGACGCGCGCAGCAGCGGCCCGTGGAGTGAGACTGCCCGGATCACGGCCGCGCAGAATACCAGAAAGCGCGCATTGGCTTCCGGCGTCTCGCCGGGATTAAGCAGGTTGGCGGTCGGGGTATTGAGCGACCAGTTGACATGCTTGCCAGACCCGTTCACGCCTTTGAAAGGTTTTTCGTGCAGCAGGCAGACGAGGCCGTGCTTGGCGGCTGTGCGCTGCAGGAGCGACATCACGAGGTGCTGGTGGTCCGAGGCGATATTGGCCTGCTCGTAGATCGGCGCGACCTCAAATTGCCCCGGCGCAACCTCGTTGTGGCGCGTTTTGACCGGCACCCCGAGACGGATGAGTTCCCGTTCGCATTCGATCATGTAGGCCAGCACGCGCTCATGGATCGCACCGTAATACTGGTCTTCCAGCTCCTGGCCTTTGGGAGGCTTCGCGCCGAACAGGGTACGGCCCGCGCTGATCAAGTCTGGCCGCAGCAGGAACAGGCGCCGGTCGATCAGAAAATACTCCTGCTCGCACCCCGCGTTGGCGTCCACCTTCTGCTCGGGTTCGCCGAACAGCGCCAGGATGCGCCGCGCGTGACGGTCGACCGCCTGCATCGAGCGCAGCAGCGGCGTCTTCTTGTCGAGCGCGTCGCCGGTCGACGCGCAGAACGCGCAGGGGATAAAGAGCGTGCGGCCGCCGGCCGCCTCGAGAATGTAAGCGGGGCTCGTCACGTCCCACGCCGTATAGCCGCGCGCTTCGAAGGTCGCGCGCAGGCCGCCGGAGGGCAGGCTGGAGCCGTCGGCCTCGCCGCTGACAAGCTGCTTGGCCGAGAATTTGGCGATGGCGCCGCCGTGCGCGTCCGGCTCCAGAAAGCTGTCGTGCTTTTCCGCGGTCAGGCCGGTGAGCGGGTAAAAGACGTGGGCGTAGTGCGTGGCCCCGTTTTCGATCGCCCAGTCGCGCATGGCCTCGGCCACCGCGCCCGCGACCGACACATCGAGCCGCTCGCCAAGGTCGATCGTGCGCCGCACCGTGAGGTAAACCGCTTCCGGCAGGCGCTGCCGCATCACGGCCTCGCTGAAGACACAGCCTCCGAACGCCTGCTGGGCGGTGCGGAAAGCATCGGGCTCCGCGCGCGCGAAGCGCGGCAAGGTGGCGGCGATCGACTGGATGGCGGTATATCGTGTGTTCATCACGGTCAAACGGTCTCCCGGGTCAGGCCTGCTGCGGCTGGCGCAGATCCAGCGCCATCGCGATTTCAGGGCAGGTGAAAGGGTTGGCGTGTTTGGTGCAGTTGATGCACCCCATGTAAAGCTTATGCATGACCTGGGTTTTGGGAATGACCTTGAATCCGAGGGCCTCGAAAAACTTCGGCGCGAAGGTCAGCACGATCGCCTGCGCGGGCTCGAAGCGCCGCACTTCATGCAGGATGCGCGTGACGATCTGCGTGCCGAGATGCAGGCGGCGGTAGGCCTGCTTCACCGCGACCGACTGGATTTCGACTGCGGCGCGTTCCGGCTCTCCGATCTCCGGCAGTATCTGCCAGGCGGCGCATCCCGCCACGCGCCCGTCGATCTCACAGACTACGAACCGGTCGATGTTCTGGATGATGTCACCGATCGGCCGCGAGATCAGGTCGTCCTGATGGCTACGGATCAATTCGAAAATCTGCACCGCGTCACGAAGGACGGCGGCCCGGATCAACGGAGATATTTGCGTTTCCATGGGTGGCTCTTACGATACCGTTTCGGCCCCTCTTGCCACAAGCCGAAACGTACTCCGTTCGGTTTGTCG
>JAGOBZ010000316.1 GCA_017999015.1 Kiritimatiellia bacterium | reverse complement strand
GTTCTACGGCGGTCTGCTCGCCGCTGCCGTTGTGCTGACCGTGTATACGCGGATCTATCGCCAGCACCTCTTTCAAGTGACAGACCTTGTCCTGGCCGTCGTTCCTCTCGGTCATGCCCTTGGCCGCATCGGATGTTTTATGCACGGCTGTTGTTACGGCAAGGTCACCGGCTCGTGGATCGGAGTCTGTTTCCCCAAAGAGTCGCCTGCGTGGTGGGAACAGGTTTCCGCCGTCCCCCCGCTGCTTGAACGTGCCGCCCTGAAAAGCCTGCCCGTCATTCCGACGCAACTGATTGAAGCTGCCGCGAACGCCCTGCTCTTTGCGCTGCTCTTCACGCTCTATCCTCGTAAGCACGACGCACGCGGCTTCATCTCGGGGTGCTACCTGATCGGATACGCCCTCTTGCGGTTTGGCATCGAATATTTACGCGGAGACCCGCGTCTGGCCGTCGGGCCGTTCTCGATCAGCCAGACCATCAGCCTCGGCCTCCTCGCGTTGGGCGTAGGGTGCCTGGTGTATGCACGCCGCGCGGGCAGAACGTAGTCGGTGACAGGGATGCGAACTTCGTGCGTTTCTTTGAAAGAGAAGCTGGCGATCGGCAGTACCTGTAGAGCCGGTGGCGGCCGAGTGCAGGCGAGACGCCTGCACTGCACCACTTTTATGGAGTGCGGCGGCTTGCCGCCGCTTTGGAAAGCGGGAGCAATCTCCCGCACTCCACACGTCGGTCAAACCGTTGGCCGTCTCCCCGCCTCCGCTCGCACCCGAGGGCGCCTCGCATCAAACACACGCCTGACTCGCAGGCCCCCTGTCACCGCTCGTCCATAACTTGAGCGTTGAACGTTGAAAGTTACCCCCTCGATCATTCGCGGCGCAGCCGCGCGGCGGGCTTGCCTCTAAAACGGGCCCCGGAATCAGAGCCCCTGACCGCAGCATTTCTTGTATTTCTTGCCGCTGCCGCACGGACACGGATCATTGCGCCCGACCGTCCGGGAATCCCCGGTCCGCGGCATATTGGCTTGCGGAGCCGGTGCGCGCTCTGCGCGTTCCAACGCCTGCAGCATCGCGTCGAAACCGGCCACCGCCGACTCCGGCACATCCACCGACAGCGGCCGCTTGACGGGGGCCTCATCCTCCTGCTGCGGCTGCGTGCCGCCCGCAAGCATGTTGACGTCCATATGAACGGTCTGCACACGCACCGGCGAGGCCGCCATCATCCGCTGGTAGTTCTGCAGCGTGGTCGCGCGGAACACCGAGGTCGCGACCTCGGTCTTGATGTTCGTCATCAGCTCTTCAAACATGCTGAAGGCTTCACGCTTGTACTCCACCAGCGGATCGCGCTGGCCGTACGCCCGCAGGTTCACACCGTGACGCAGCTCGTCCATCGCGCGCAGGTAATCCTGCCACTGCTGGTCGATGCAACTGAGAAACACCGACCGCTCCATGATCGGCAGCACCTGAGGATCTTCCACTGAACATTTCAACTCGTAGGCTTCCGTGACACGCGCATACACCACCTCCGCAGCCTTCTCCGGCTCGCCTTTGAACGGCGCGACCTCCTCCACGCGCAGCGCCACCGGGAAAGTCTCCGTCACCCAGGCGACCAGTTCCTGCGGCTCCGCATCTTTGGCCGAGGTGAGGAAACGCTCGCACTGCGTCAGAATCAAATCGTTAAACACATCCAGAATGTGGGGATGCGCGCTATCCGACATCAACACCTCGCCGCGCAAGTCATACACGACCGAACGCTGCTTGTTCATGACATCATCATATTCCAGGGTGCGCTTGCGGATCGCAAAATTCTGCTGCTCCACACGGCGCTGCGCCGTCTCGACCGAACGGTTCAGCCATTTGTGCTCGAGGGCCTCACCCTCCTGCATGCCCAGGCGCGTCATGATGCCGGAGATGCGGTCCGAGCCGAATAGGCGCATCAGACTGTCCTCCAGCGAGATGTAGAACTGCGAGGAGCCGGGGTCACCCTGGCGCGCGCAGCGGCCGCGCAACTGCCGGTCGATGCGACGCGACTCATGCCGCTCGGAACCGATGACATGCAAGCCGCAGGGCTTCTCGTTCAACAGTTCGCGCATTGTCTTGCGACCGTTGTCGTATTTGTCCTCCAGCTTGACCTGCGACTTGATGGTGGAATCCGGCACCCAGACCACGCCCTCGCCGAGCTTGATGTCCGTGCCGCGGCCCGCCATGTTGGTCGCGATGGTCACCGCGCCGGGCTGGCCCGCCAGGGAGACGATCTCTGCCTCGCGCGCATGGTTCTTGGCATTCAGCACATTGTGCGGGATCTTCGCCATGCGCAGCATGCGGCTCAGCACCTCTGAGGTGTCGACCGTCACCGTGCCCAGCAGCACCGGCTGACCGCGCTGGTGGCGCTGCTCCACCTCACCGATGATCGCCTTGTATTTCTCGCGCTGGGTTTTGTAAATCTGATCGTTGCCGTCCACGCGGCGCACCGGCCGGTTAGTCGGGATCACCACCACGTCGAGCTTGTAGATGTCGTGAAATTCCGAAGCCTCGGTCTCCGCCGTGCCGGTCATGCCGGCCAGCTTCTTGTAGAGCCTGAAGTAGTTCTGGATCGTGATCGTTGCCAGCGTCTGGGTCTCACGCTCGATCTCGACGCCCTCTTTGGCTTCGACCGCCTGGTGCAGGCCGTCGCTCCAGCGCCGCCCCGGCAGAATGCGCCCCGTGAACTCGTCCACAATGTAGACGTGGTTGTCCTGCACCACATAGTCCACATCCTTTTCGTACAGGCAGTAGGCGCGCAGGAGCTGGTCGACATTGTGCACGCGTTCGCTGCGGATCATGAAATCGGCCTGGATCTGCTGGCGGCGTTTGGCGCGCTCATCCGCGCTCAGCGTGGCGTCACCGTCCAGCGCGGAGAGCGCCGACACCAGATCGGGCATCACAAACATTTCGGGGTCCGAAGGCGAGAGCGTCTCGTTGCCGCGGTCGGTCAGCGCGACCTCGCGCGTCCGCTCGTCGATCGCGAACAGCATCTCTTCGCGCAGGTCGCGCGCCTCCTCCTTGCGCATATCAGTCATCATCATGCTCTCGACCTGCTCGTGCAGCCGGCGCACCGCAAGCTCCTCCAGCATGTGCAGAAACTGCTTGTGCTTGGGCATGCCGTGGTACACCTGATACAACTTGCGCATCGCCGTCTCGTCGTCGCCCGCCTCCAACGCCTTCTTGGCTTCGGCAATGAAACGGTTGCAGATCTCGTTCTGTTCGCGCACCAGCCGCTCGACCCGCGGCTTCAGCTCCACGTACTGCGCGGTCGAGGAGTGCGCGGCCGGCCCGGAGATGATCAGCGGCGTGCGCGCCTCGTCAACCAGGATGCTGTCGACCTCGTCGATGATCGCGAAGAAATGCCCGCGCTGCACCACCTGGGCCGGCTCGACGGCCATGCCGTTGTCACGCAGATAATCGAAGCCGAACTCGCTGTTGGTGCCGTAGGTCACATCGCAGGCATATTGCTCGCGCCGCTCGGCCGGGCTCATGTGGTTCTGGATGCAGCCCACCGTCAGGCCGAGGTATTCCAGCACATGCCCCATCCACTGCGCGTCGCGGCGGGCCAGATAGTCGTTGACCGTCACCAGCCGAACGTTCTGCCCCGAGAGCGCGTTGAGGTAGAGCGGCAGCGTCGCCACCAGCGTCTTGCCCTCGCCGGTCTGCATTTCGGCGATCTTGCCCTGATGCAGCACGATGCCGCCGATAAGCTGCACGTCAAACGGCACCATGTCCCAGGTCAGCGTGTGCCCGCACACTTCGCGCGAGGTGCCGCACAGCCGCCTGCAGGCGTTTTTCACCGCGGCAAACGCCTCGCACAGCAGATCGTCCAGCGCCTCCCCCTTCGCCACGCGCTCCTTAAAAGCGGCGGTCTTGGCTTTGAGCTGATCGTCCGACAGCGACTGGTAAGATTTTTCCAATTCGTTGATCTGATCGACCAGCGGCTGCATCCGCTTCAAATCGCGGTCGTTTTTCGTTCCAAAAATCGTTTTAATCAAATTCATGTGCCAACCTTATGCTCCACGGGCCGTCGCAAGCCGCCCTTCCTGATGAAAAATGGGGTTTATTTAATCACACTCGACCGTCATTTTCCAGTTCAACCTTTCACGGCAGTTTAGAGGGGGCGCATGGCAGTTCTGTTGGTGGATACCCTGCTTATTCGTAATCTTAATCGTAATCCTAATCGTAATCCTAATCCGCTAACCGCCGGTCGTCGGTCTCATATTCGGCCCGTTCCTCATGGATACG
>JAGOBZ010000315.1 GCA_017999015.1 Kiritimatiellia bacterium | reverse complement strand
GGCGCGAGACGTGGCGGGTGGAAATCGTGGCGCCGCGCCTGTTGGGCGGCTTCTGCCTGCCCGGCACCGGTTTGGCGTTGACCTGCGCTGGCGCGGTGCCGCTGACCGAGACGAACGGCAGCGTGACCGTGCACGGGCCGTTTCCGGACGCATATGAGATTGAGGTCGAGCCGCGGCGTGTGGCAGATACCGCATGGCCGCGCCCGGATGGAGACGCGGCTATGTATCTTGATGTGCCCGGGCCTCTGGTGGCGGCGGTCTCGAACTGGGTTGAGGCCTGCGCGGGTTTCGCGGACGCGCCGTCGGTCGACGAAGCGGTGCGGCGCCTCGAGTCTTATTTCTCTGCCCGTTTTGTCTATCGTCTCGGTTTAAAGATGAAGGCGCATCCCGATCCGCTGATTGATTTCATGGCGCGCAGAGAGGGCACCTGTACGTTTTTTGCGAGCGCGGCAACGCTGATGTTCCGCCAATGCGGCATTCCCGCTCGGGTGGTCGGCGGGTTTGTCTGCAGCGGCTGGAATCCCTGGCTGGCGCGCTGGGTCGTGCGGGAACGTGACGGGCACGCCTGGGTTGAGGTGTGGGACAGCGCGTCCGGGCGCTGGTTGATTGCCGATCCGACGCCGCCGGAGGGACGTCCACTGGCCCTGCAGCGGTGTGGACGCTTCAGGCTGGCGCTTGACCTGCTGGCCGCGTCATGGCGGCGCGCGCTGGCCTATCTGCGGAACACAAACTTTCTGCAGGTTTTAGCCGATGGCGGCGAACTGGCGATTCTGTTTCTGTGGCAGACGGTCTGGAGCGTGCCCGGAGCGGTGGTGGCACTGGGGCTCGGCTGTGTGGCGTGGTTACGGCGTCGGAGCCGTCTACGCCGCATGACGCCCGGTGCTCGCCTGCGCTCGGATCTGGCACGCGCCATGACCCGTGTGGAACGCCGCGCCCTGCCGGCCCCGGTGCGGAGGCGCCCCTCGGAGAGCTGGGCGGCATGGCAAGGCAGGGTCGCGGGAGAGTTGCCTGGCGAACGCGCGACACACCTCGCCAAGCTATTGGAACGGTATCAGACGCTCCGCTACAGCGTGAATCTCGACGAGGCGGCCGCCCGCGAATGGCTCGAACAGGCGCGAGCGTTTAAATCTTGGTGGTCGTGATGTAAAACGTCCCGCGGGCGCCCAGCGTCGGCGTACCTGTCTCTACGGTGATGGCAATGACAAAACCGCAATCATCGACCGAAACCAGAGAAGCGACCCCTTTGGATCCACTCTGTGCGAGGATGTCTGCAGCGATGACATTGGCCTCTTTGATCGCGTTGTTCAGGAAGGTCTTGGGGGTTTTCAGCAGAACCGTTCTCGTCGGGAAAGAACCGTCCGGGATATTCTCTGTGTGATACATCAATTGTCCGGTCTGGGGATTCGGAGCCCACGCCGTGACCGAACCCGACATCGTTATCAAATAATTACCTTTCTGAAGGCCGCTGATGCCATAGGGCAGCGACGTCGAGCCGGAGGGGCCGCGGCATGACATCAGATGCTTCTTGGTCTTACCTTGGTAGGTCACCTCAAAGCGGGCGACGCCTTCATTGGGGCCCATCCGCAAGGTCAGGATGTTTTTAACGGGATCCCATTGCACATAATCAGGATCGACGACAGTACCGAACGTGTTGTGAATGGTGATGGTGGGCGGCGGGTCGAACGTCGTGACGGCGGGCCAGCCCGGCGGGTAGAGCTTGTACTTGACGATCTGGTTCGGCTTGTCCCAGAAATCCTTACGGGCAAACGGTTCGGTGACGATCATGATCTCGTCCAAACCGTTCGGATCACCGTCCTTAAGGACCACCTTGGAGGCAGCCTCCTGGACAGACTTGACCGATTTTCCGGTCGCCATCAGTTTGCTGATGACAGAGTTGACCGGTTTGGCCTTGGCTCCTTCGGGCGGCGTGACCCACGCGGTGAGCTGTGTCAACAGTTTGACGGCGGCTGCCGTTTTGGACGTGATCGTCCGGTGGCTTTTGCCCAAGGCGGCGATCAGATCAGGATCCTGCAGGTCAGCCTGTATCTCGGTCATCAGCTCGCCGACGGCCTCTAATGTTTCAGCGGCATCATTGAGTTTCCCCAGCCGGAAAGGATAAAGTACCTCCACGATGCCAGCCTGCGCCGCATCGTATTTTTGGATCAGCTCTTCAGTCGTCACGGCCCATACGCACTGGCTGAGAGCCATACTGACAATCGCGACACAGACCCCTGTACCGCCTCTAAGTGCCATTCCCATCCGGGACGCTGCACGAAACAGACCGTTCATTTGCGACCTCCTAGTTTGTTAACAAAAACCAATCAAAAACGCCGCTATTATTTCTCGATTCTCCAAGCCTGTCAACCGATTTTTAATAATTATTGGTAAGAGGTTGCCGATCAGGGGGTTATGTGCAGATCCCCGAGGCCTTAGACATCAATGCGGATGATGCGGCTGATAAAGAACCAGCCGATCGCGATGAGCAGGGCGGTGAGGCCGATGGCGGCCATGCCGTTGACGGATTTGAAAAAAGGGATCATCAACCCGGGCTTGATGAAGGTCATGGCCGTGCCGAGCAGGGCCGGCATGCAGGCCACGATGATGCCCTGCAGGCGCCCTTGCGCGGTGAGGGTCTGCACGCGCCGCTCGATGCGCATGCGTTCGCGGATGGTCAGGCTGATCTTGTCAAAGATTTCCGTCAGGTTGCCGCCCGTGCGTCGGGCGATGTCGATCGAGGTGACCACAAGCGTCAGGTCGTCTGACCCGACCCGCTTATCGAGGCTCTGCAGCGCGTCGTAAAAGTTCATGCCCACGCGCATCTGTTGCAGCATGACACCGAACTCCTGAGCAATGGGTTTCTCGCCGTTTTGCACCACAGATTCAAAGGCCTGGTTGATGCTGAAGCCCGCGCGCAGGGCATTGCTCATGCTGCCGAGCGCTTCGACAAGCTGTTCGTTGAATAATCGGCGGCGGCGCTCGCGCAGGATATCGATCAGCTTCGAGGGCGCCATCAGCGCGAGCACGCCGAAGGTCAAGCCGAGCACGGTGCCGGCGACGGTCGAGACCGGGTTGGTGGGGTCGAAAAGCGGCACAAAGCAGAGCAGGAAGACGGCGGCGGCTGCTGCGCGCCCGATGTCGGAGATGCGTTTCGCAGGGATGAAGAGGAAGAGGTCCTCGAAACGGCGGGAGGCTTCCTCAGACATGGAGTCGGCGTAGGCGCCCGCGCCGGAAGTGAAGGCGCGTACGACGGTGTAGCCGAGCCCGGTGAAGGCCAGGCCGAGCAGTGCGGCTGCGGACCAGCCGAGCGCGGTGAGAGCGCCGGGCGTCATGCGTCACCGCCTTGCTTGGAGGGGTCGAAAATGGCGGGGTCCAGATGCAGGCCACGGCTCTTGATGTGCTCAAAGAAGGTCGGCACGGCGCCGGTCGGCATGAAGCTGCCGAGCACCTTGCCCTTTTCGTCGACGCCGGTCTGCTTGAATTCGAAGAGGTCCTGCATCACGATCTGCAGCCCTTCGAGACCGACGACCTCGGAGATGCAGGTCACTTTGCGCGAGCCGTCGCTGAGGCGCGACTCATGCACCACGAGGTCGATCGCCGAGGCGATCTGTTCGCGGATGGCGCGTGAAGGGAGTTCGAGCCCGGACATCAGCACCATGGTTTCGAGGCGCGAGATGACATCGCGCGGCGAATTGGCGTGGACGGTGGTGAGCGAGCCGTCGTGGCCGGTATTCATCGCCTGCAGCATGTCGAGCGACTCGCCGCCGCGGCACTCGCCCACGATGATGCGGTCCGGGCGCATGCGCAGGGCGTTGCGGACCAGGTCGCGGATGGTGATCGCGCCGCGGCCTTCGATGTTGGGCGGGCGGGCTTCGAGGCGGATGACATGCGGCTGAACGAGGCGCAGTTCGGCGGCGTCTTCGATCGTGACGATGCGGTCCGTCGGCGGGATGAAGCCGCTCAGCACGTTGAGCAGCGTGGTTTTCCCGGAGCCGGTGCCGCCCGCGACCACGATGTTCTTGCGCATGATCACGCAGAGGCGCAGGAACTCGGCGGCGCTGCGCGTCCATGTGCCGAAGGCGATGAAGTCGTCGACAGTGAGCGCGCGTTTTGAGAATTTTCGGATGGTGATGCAGGGGCCGATGAGGGAAAGCGGCGCGATGATGGCGTTGACGCGAGAACCGTCCGGCAGGCGGGCGTCGACATAAGGCTGGCTCTCATCGATGCGCCGGCCGATGGGCGCGACGATGCGTTCGATGACACCCAGCACAGACT
>JAGOBZ010000314.1 GCA_017999015.1 Kiritimatiellia bacterium | reverse complement strand
GTGCAGCGCTTCGCCTGAGTTGTTTCTGCGGATTGACGGCGAGCGCATTGAATCTGACTCAAGCGGGGGCTGCGTAGGGGCAGCGCACCAGATGGCCGCCGCAGGGTTCAAGCTCGGGCGGGGTCTGTGCGCACGACGGCCGGGCGACCGGGCAGCGGTCGTGAAAGCGGCAGCCCGACGGGAAGTGTCCGGCCGACGGAACCTGCCCGGGAATGGCTTTGAGCCGACGGCCGCGCGTAGCGGCGGAGGGCATCGCCTCCAGCAGCGCGATCGAGTAGGGGTGGCGCGGCGTTGCGAAAAAGCTCGCCGCGTCGGCCTGTTCCACGAGCTGTCCGGCATACATGACCGCGATGTGCGTGGCCATCTGTGAAACCACGCCCATGTCGTGCGTGATCAGGAGCAGGCCGGTGTTTTGCCGGTGGAGGCGGCGCATCAGATTCAGCACCTGCGCCTGGATCGTCACGTCGAGCGCGGTGGTGGGTTCGTCGGCGATCACCAGGTCGGGCTCAAGGATCAAGCCCATCGCGATCATCACGCGCTGCTGCATGCCGCCGGAAAGCTCATGCGGGTAGGCCGTCAGGCAGGCGTCAGGATCGGGGATGCCGACGCGGCCCAGCCAGTCGCGCGCGGTGTCGCGCGCGGCTGCGGCCGAGAGGTCACGGTGCAGCAGGAGGACCTCCGCAAGCTGGCGGCCTATGCGGTGCAGCGGCGAGAGCGAGGTGAGGGCATCCTGGAAGATCACGCCGATGCGCGCACCGCGCAGCCGGCGCAGCTCCTGCAGCGGCAGGGTGAGCAGCTCGCGGCCGTCGAAGCGGACGCTGCCGCGCGTGATGCGGGCCGGCGGCATCGGCAGTAGCCGGGGGATGCTCATGGCGCTCACGGATTTGCCGCAGCCCGATTCACCGACCAGTCCGAGCACTTGGCCGCGGTCGAGCGTGAACGACACGCCATCGACGGCGCGGGTCGCCTGGCCCTCGGTTTCGAACTGGATATGCAGATCTGACAGGTCGAGCAGCATCGTTATTCCATTTTCGCATGTTGGCGCGGATCGAAGGCGTCGCGCAGGCCCTCGCCGACCAGCACCGTGAGCAGCATCACGGTGAAGAGCGCGAGCGAGGGGAAAAGGATCAGCCACCACGCCCAGCGGAACTGCTGCGCCTGCTGGAGCAGCTCGCCCCAGCTCGGCGTGAGCGGCGGCAGGCCGAAGCCCAGGAAGTCCAGTGCCGCCAGCGAGCCGATCGCGCCGATCAGGCTGAACGGGAACAGCGTGATGAGCGGCGTGAGGGCATTGGGCAGGATGTGGGCGAAGATGATGCGCCGCGCGGAAAGGCCTTGGCAGCGTGCCGCCTCCACAAAGGTGCGGCTGCGCAGGCGCAGGAATTCGGCGCGCATGTAGTAGGAGATGCCGATCCAGTTAAAGAGGCTGTAGCAGACGAGCAGAATCAGGAAGCTGCGGCCGAGGGCCGCGCCGATGAAGATCATGACGTACAGGAAGGGCAGGGCGCTCCAGATTTCAGTCAGACGCTGGCCCGCGATGTCAAGCCAGCCGCCGAAATAGCCTTGAATCGCGCCGAGGGTCAATCCGAAGAACATGGCCCAGAAGGCCAGCAGCAGGCCGAAGATCATCGCGATGCGCATCCCGTAAAGGACGCGCGCCAGCACGTCGCGGCCGGCGGCATCGATGCCCATCCAGTGTCCGCGCACCGGCGGGTAGGGCCAGGCGATCTCATTCAGGGCGCAGGCCACGGCAGCCTTGCGCCCTTTCCAGGCGATCGTGGCGGAGGGCGCGGTGCCGTTGAAGGCCTCGTCGGCCAGGCGCAGGATGTCGGGGCGGTGGGCGTCCGGCACCTGACGCCACGTGCGCCGGTCGACCGGGGCCAGCGAGCCGTCGGGCAGCCGTCGGAAACGCAGTTGCAGAGGGGTGTCGGGGGGCTGCATCTGACGGAACATCAGGCGCACAGACGGCGGCGGCGCGGGGCGCGCGGCGCGCTCCGGCAGCGTCACGCGGGCAGTCAGACCGGGCACGGCGGCATGCGTCAGCTCGAAGTGCTCCTGCGGGGCGGCGCGTCCCTCGAAACGCCGCGCCAATGCGCTGCGCAGCGCCTCGGTCAGGCGCCACTGCGCGTCAAGGCGCGCGCCGGCGACTTCCGCCGCACCCGGGAAAAACGGGGCCACGCTTTGCGGCCGCGCGATCGTGCCGTCGCGCAGCAGGTTGATGCGCCCGGCGTGGACGTCAGGCACGACAGAGACCTTGACCGTGCGCGCATGGCGCAGGGTGGCGGCATTCACCACATCGCCGGGGCTGTACGGCACCGGTGCCCAAACCACGCGGTTGGCGCGGTTTGAGGAAAAGGCTGGCGAGGCGATGAAGGCGGGATAGTTGACCGGGGTGGCTTCCGCCGCTTCGCCCAGCAGGTCGCGCTGCGTCAGTTGCCGCACGAAGGGAAAGAAGGCGCGGCTGTTGACGCGCAGAAAGAGCGGGCGGCTGTTGCAGAGCAGCTCGGCCGCCAGGCTGACGGCAAAGAGCGCGCCGAGCAGGATCAGCGCCACGCGCGCGCGCCGGATGCGCAGAAAGTTGCGCAGCCGTTTTTGCGTGAGCGGCGAGAGGCGTAAAAGTCGGCTCAGATTCATGACGTGCCAAAGTGGATGCGGGGATCAATCAACAGGTAACAGAAGTCGGACAACAGGTTGCCGGCGAGCTGCATGACCGAGGTCAGCGCCAGCAGGGCCAGAAAGACCGCGTAATCGCGGCCGACCAGCGCATCCCAGCTCAGGCGTCCCATGCCCGGGATTTCAAAAATGCTTTCGATGATGATCGAGCCGGCGAAGAGCATGCCGAGGATCGAGCCGAAACCGGTCGCGACCGGGATCAGGGCATTACGGAAGGCGTGGCCCCAAATGGCGCGGCGGCGCGTGGCTCCTTTGGCCAGAACGGTACGCACGTAGTCGCTGGCGATCTGGTCCAGCAGGGAGTTTTTCATGATCAGGGTCAACACGGCGAAGTTGCCGGCGACGTAGCAGGCGACCGGCAGCGCCATGTGCCAGGCACGGTCGGCGAGCCGCGTACCGAGCGGCACCGGCCCCGGGAAATCAGACTCAAAGCCGCCCAGCGGGAAGAGGTCGCCGAGGCCCTCCACCGTGCCGCAGAGCAGCATCTTGAGCACCATGCCCAGCGCGAAAGCGGGGATCGCGTAGCCGGCAAAGACCACGAGGCTGGAGACGGCATCAAAGGTCTGGCGGTGGCGCAGCGCTTTGGCGATGCCGAGCGGGATGCAGATCAGATAGCTCAGAACAAAACTGGTGATGCCGAACCAGAGTGAAACCGGAATGCGCGACGCGATCAACTGCCAGGCCGTGCGGTTGGGATAGTCGTACGAGGCGATGCGCATGCCCATGCGCTGGTTGATCAGCCAGTCGAAGTACTGCGTGTGCAGCGGCCGGTCGAAGCCGAACTGCCGGTTCAGCTCCTGCCGGTACTCCTCGGTCACCTGCGTAACCTGCGCCGCCGACTGGTCGCCGCCGCCGCCGATGTTGCGCATCTTCATGAGCTGGATGTCGACCGGCCCGCCCGGCAAGAGGCGCGTCAGGGCGAAACATATCACCGTGATGCCCAGAAAAGTGGGGATCACCAACAACAGCCGCCGTGTCAGATATGCAAGACGATCCATGGGCAGCAGTGTAGTAAAAATGGCGGTGGCGGACAAGCCGGCAACCGATTGCCCGATAACGGGATCAAACCCTTTGCCTGTGGGCTCTCGACAAGCCACGAAAAATGAAGGAAACTAAGTTGTGTAGGACATGCGTTGGGAACCGTTTTTGAAAGGAGGTGTTATGGCATGGATGGATGCAGAGTTTTGTGAGTCGCGCTGCCCGGTGTGCACGCGGGCACGGAGGGGGGGGCCGGCTGGCGAAATGGTTGCAGAAGTTGGAGATGGCGTTGACCGGCGGCGGCTGCCCGGCGGGCCGGGCACGGCAGCGGAAATACGGTGTGCGTCCGGATGAACTGTTGCCTTCAGTACGCCGCTGAGCGCGCGGCAAGGCCGATTGAAAAATGCGTAGCCACATCTTCACGGCCAATCCCGCCTCCGCAGCCCCTCCGGCATCGAGGTAACCAGACGCTTACGAGAATCAGGTTTGAGCGCGCATCCGTTCCGTGATCGCGGCGCAGGTCGGGGCCGCCAGCAGCAGCGAGAAGTCGAGACCCTCTTCGATCGCGCGCCGCGCCGGCGTGGCCAGATCGGCATGGCCGACGAGCAGTGCGCCGACCATGCGG
>JAGOBZ010000313.1 GCA_017999015.1 Kiritimatiellia bacterium | reverse complement strand
CGCAGCAGCGGGAAGGCGTCGATGTCGCGGTTGTAGTTGATCGACACCTTGTTGTATGCCTGAAGGTGGTAGGGGTCGACCATGTTGGCGTCGTTGAGATCGACGGTGGCCGCTTCGTAAGCGACGTTCACAGGGTGCTCAAGCGGCAGATTCCAGACCGGGAAGGTTTCGAATTTTGCGTAGCCGGCCAGGCGCCCCGCGTTGCGGTCGTGATAGAGCTGGGTGAGGCAGGTGGCCAGCTTGCCGCTGCCGGGGCCCGGGCCGGTCACGACGACGATCGGGCGTTCGGTCTCGATGTACTCGTTCGCCCCGTAGCCCTCGGGGCTGACGATCGTGTCGACATCGGCGGGATAGCCCTGGGTCACATGGTGGTAGTAAACCTTGATGCCGCGGTGCTCCAGGCGGGCGCGGAACTGTTTGGCGGCGTGCTGTCCGCTGAAGCGGGTGATGACCACGGCGCGGACCAGCAGGCCCCAACTGCGCAGGCCGTCGATCAGCTTAAGTGCGTCGGTGTCGTAAGAGATGCCAAAGTCGGCGCGCATTTTTTTGCGTTCGATATCGCCCGCGAAGATGCAGAGCACGATCTCGGCCTTGTCCTTGAGCTTTTGCAGCAGGCGCAGTTTGACGTTCGGATCGTAGCCGGGCAGGACGCGGGCGGCGTGCATGTCGTGCATCAGTTTGCCGCCGAATTCGAGATAGAGTTTGTTGCCGTTCTGTTCGGCGCGGCGCTGGATTTCCTCGGTTTGTTCGGCGAGATACGTATCATTGTCAAAACCGACTGCATTGATCATGGTGGCCTGCCTTCTCGCGATAAGAGAAATAAAAAACCGGTCAAACGCTGATGCGCGACCGGGGCAGAACTATAGCGTAAAACCGGCGGCAACGTAAGCCCATTTTTTGGCCGTTCGGGTATCCCCGCCTGTACGGTAGGCCGTTATCGTCGAGACTGCCGCACTGGAACCGGATGAGAACACCGAACGCTGAACACCGAACGCTGAACTCTGAACGCAGAACGGGTTCAACTCCGTTGAACCCTGCCGTCAGTCAACCCTTCACGGGCGGCGACGGTGTAGGTGCAGAGCAGGTCTCCGGTCACGTTGCCCATGGTCTCGAACATGTCGAGCACCGGATTGATGCCGACCGCCAGCGCCACGATCACGGCGATCTGCGTGGCGTCGAGTCCGAGCGTTCCCAAAATGATGAAGAGCAGCATCAGGCTGCCGCCCGGCACGCCGCCCGCGCCGACCGCCGCCAGCACGGTCGTCACCATCATCAGCGCAAGATCGCTGAAACTCAACGTGATGCCGAACATGTTTGCGGCCAGGATGGCGAACATCGGCAGATGGATGCACACGCCGTCCATGTTGACCGTCGCGCCCAACGGCAGCGCGAAACTCGCCAGCTCGCGGTTGACCCCCAGCCGCTCTTCGCTGACACGGATCGAGACCGGCAGCGTCGCGGCGCTCGAACGCGTGACAAAGGCCAGCACCATCGCTTCCTTCACCGCTCCCAAGATGCGGTAGGGGTTCTGCCGCAGCAGCAAGGCGAGCACGGCTGGATAGACCACAAAAATCAGGAGCAGAATGCCGGACGCCACGCCCAGCAAGACCGTGACGTAAGGGCCGATGATCGCCGGTCCGTAGACCGAGAAGATGCTGGCCGACAGGAAAAACACGCCGATCGGCGAGTAGTCCATCACCATGCCGATGATGCGGTTGACGGCCAGCATGCAGGCGTCGCACAGGACGATCAGACTCTGCATCGTTGCATGGACCGCACCGTCTTCCGTGGTTTCGATCACCAGCCGGATGCTGATGCCGAACAGGATCGCGAAGCCGATGATGCCGAGGAAGTTGCCGTCCGCCAGCGCCCGGAAGGGGTTTTGGAAGAAGTCGAGCAGCAGATTCTCCAAGATCGAGGCCAGGCTTTTGGCGCCGTCGGCATGCACGATCGCCTGCGCCTGCGAGCCAAAGTTCTGGGCCAGCTCTTGCCAGCCCGCCAGCGAGGCACCCGCGCCCGGGTTGATCCAGAGCGCGAGCCCCATCCCTAAGAGTGACGAGACGCACATGGACGCGAAATACCAGCCCACAATCTTGCCGCCGGCGCGCCCCAGCTTGCGCAACGGCAGCGAAGAGGCACCCCGCACCAGCGAGAAGAAGACCGTCGGCACCACGATCATTTTCAGCAGGCTGATGAAGACGGTGCCGAAGGGCGAGCAGACGCGCATCACCTGCTGCACCTGTTCCTTGATGCCGAACGCGGCAGAGGCATACCAGAGGCCGGCGCCGACCGCAGCACCGGCCAGCAGGCCGACCATGACGCGTTTGACCAGTGAGGTGCGAAGATAACGTGAGAAGAGGCTCATGATGGGGATGTTTCCGGATAAGGGTTACGGTTTCTGTTCGTCGGCCTGCAAGGCCAGGATCTGCTCGGCCAGTGCCCAGCGCCAGGCGTCGAAGGCGCCGGCCGACCACAGGCCATCCTGCTTGTACTTGGGCTGGACGTGCATCTCGGCCAGGATGCGCGCCAAGACCTCACGCGCCCGGCTGGCGGCCTCCCGGCGTCCTGCCGCCTCGGCGCGGGCGATGGCGGTTTCCAGCGTGAAGAGATACCGGTGGTCGTCGATGCCCTCGCGGTAGGCCTCCCACAACGCCACGGGAATCGGCGTGCCGTCATCCGCGGTGCGGTTGAAGAAGTCCGAGGTCGAAGCGTCCAGATAACTCCACGGGTCGCCGGCCATCGACTGGTAGATCCATGGGATCAGGCAGCGGTAGCCGGATTGCCAGAATCCGAAGCCGTAGGTCATGCGCGCGCCGATCGTGGGGGTGTGGTCATTCTCGCCCGAGATGTGGTTGGGGTAACACCAGTATTCAACGCCGCGCGCCTTCATGTCGGCCAGCACCGCCTCGCGTCCCAGTGCGAAGGGCTGGCAGCACCAGATGTCCACGTACGGACGCAGCGGCGCGAAGGGCTCATGCTCGGGGTCGGCCGTGATGTAGGTCCGCACCGAAGGGACCTTTTTGATGGCGGCCATGACGCGCGTCATGAAGGCGACCGAGTCCGGACTGGTCGAGGGCTCGTCCACCGGGTAGTAGAGCAGTTCAGGCCATTGGCGGCGGCGGGCTTCGGCGTCGATGGTCTGCACCATCCAGGTCAGCTCGTCGAAAAAGGCGTCGGGCGGCATCTTGATCTGGGACAGGTGCGAGCCCATGTCGGCGTTGTTCATGTGCTTGCGGTAGAGGGCGGAGCAGGGGAACGAACAGACAAACGGCTTGTCAAAGCCGACGTCGCGCGCGAGGTCAAGATTGCGCTGAAGCGTGTCGAACATGAACTGCCAGCGTCCGTCCTTGAGCCAGCCGCCCAGGCCCAGCACCACAGTGTTCATGCCATGTTCGCGCATGTCCATGTGTTCGGCTTCTGCCTTGTGCTGCCACCACGCGCGCGAGAAGGCGTCCGGCGCGCGCGCGCTGTTGGGCAACGGATGACGGTAGTATTGGCCGTACACCAGTGACCGGTCTTTCAGCAGCGTGATCGGCAGGACACGCAGCGTGAGCGGCACCTCCAGCACCGTGTGGTCGGCGGTGACGGTCGCGCGCCCGTGATAGAGGCCTGCGGGCTGGCCGTGTCCGACGCGAACGGTGAGCCAGAGTCGCAGGTTTTCGCCGCGCGGGATCGGCTGCGGCTGCCAGGGCATCAAGACGTCCGGCGCGCGGTAGGCGGTGTTGAAGGCGTTATAGTTGGGACGCACGAACATGTAGCGCACCACACGCAGGTCGATGTCTGCGGCAGGAAGTTCGACACGCTCGCGCCCGTTGGTGCCGACCAGCGCGCTGAGCCGGACCTCGACGTTGGTGACGGCACGCAGCGCATGCAGCGTGAAGGTCAAGGGCTCGTATTCGCCCGGCGCGGCAAAGGCGCGTACCGGTGCGTCCAATTCGTGCTGGCGCGGTTTGTGGTCCGGCCAGACCGGCTCGCACCACGGCCGCGCGTAAACAGCCACGCCGTCCTGCCGCTGCCGCTCGCTCCAGACCGGTTCGGGCGCAGTGTCGGGACGCGGGACGATTTTCCATGACGCCAGCACCTCGCGCGGCAGCAGCAGCGCGTCGCTGAGCAACGGGTCAACCGTATCGCGCTGCGCGGCCTCCCACTCGGCGGCCGGTACCGCGATCACGGCGTTCAGCACCCAGCGGCTGCGCGTCGTCAGGTCAAGCCGGATGCCGCTCGTGCCGGTGACCGCGTCCAGTGTCAGCGCTCTCAGCTCGTGCGGGCCGGCGAA
>JAGOBZ010000014.1 GCA_017999015.1 Kiritimatiellia bacterium | reverse complement strand
GACATCCGCAGCGTGCGTGCCGGTTTGGAGCAGTGCGCAGCAGCGCCGCAGGTAGTCGGTCCAGCCCTTCCCATACTCGGCGAACCACGTCGAGTTGCGGTTGAAATCCGCGCCGAACCAAGGCACGAGTCCGGGCTGCGCCTCATAGGGCTGGTGCGTGTAAACGTGCAGCACAAAGTGGTTGATGCCTTGAGTCATGCACCAGTCGCCGCGGGTCTTCATGTTCGCGGGCGTCTGCACGAAATTTTTCCCTGAGGTGAAGGCCTCTGCGGAGACCACGCGCTTGCCATAGGTGTGGGCGCAGGAGGTGGCGAGGCGGCATTCGACATCGCCCAGCGAACTCCACAGCCAGTATTCGCCGCCGATGTCATCCGAGGCCCCGCCATATTGCAGGGATTCTCCGGGGAAGCCCCAATGGCCGTAATTTTCGAGCCACGTTCTGAGTCCGTGACGGTTGGCCGCAGCCTTGAGGCCGCCCACATAATTGCGCGCGACCAGATCGGCGACCAGCCGGCGCCAGTCCCAGAGAAACCGGTCGGTCTGCTCGCGCGAAGCAACGATACGCCCGCTCAGGCAGGCGAGCCACGGTGTCGGATCATAGCCGTAGGCGTCATGGAAGGTGTCGCGCATGCCGTCGGTCCAGTTTTGCGGACCGACCTCATAGCTGTCCAGCGTGATGTGCTGAAACCCGCGTCGGGCCTCCGCCGGAATGCGTCTCACGAACTCGCCGATCATGCCGTCGAAGTGCGCGGCGACCGCCGCGCGGCTCATCTTGTCACACTCCAGTCCGCGCGCCTGCGGGGGCGTGGGCCCGCACATGACGCCGGTGGAGGCCATGCCGATGCGCGCGATGATCCAGTCGCGGCCGGCCGGTGCCTGCCAAGCAAGCGTGCCGTCCTTCGCGACACGCGCGGAGAGATCCACAATGCGCGCGGCCTCCACGGCTGTGCCGGGAGTGGGCTCGGGCTGTCGCGGCCAGAGAAAGGCGTCTACCGGCGGCACCGGCTCCGGGTACATGCGACCGAGTTGCTTCTCGGCCGCAAAGTCGATGCGGGCTGCGCCGGAGCAGCGAAGCCCGTGAAGGACCGGCGCACCCTCTAGCCGGCTCACGGTCAGGCGCAGGTGGCGGACAGTGACCGGCGCGACCGAGAAGTCGAAAGGCGCGGTGACCAGCGGTCCCATCGCGGTGTTCAGGTTGGTCCGGTAGACGGCGATGTCGCGCAGCGGCCGGGCGGTGCCGTCCTCCACCGTTGCCAGCGTGCCGGACAGCCGCACCGGGGAGTCGCCGAAATCCAGGGTCAGCGTCTGGAGCGGCACGGGTGCGTCAAAATAGAGATCCAAGGTGAACGGCTTTGTCGGGAGTTTGACGGGCGGCGCGGCGTCCGCACCGGTCAGGTGTGCTGCAAGGCCGTCGATTTCCGGTTCGCACGCGACGCGCGCGGGGCGGGCCAGTGCGCTGTCTTGCGCGGGCACGGGATACGCGATCACCGCCACGTCTTGGATGGCCTTGGCGTGGCGGGCCGGTTCGCCGTTGAACGCCGTTCCGCCCGCGACGCGGGTTTCGGCGCTCACGAGGTAGCGCATGCTCTGCTCGGGGGTCATCCAAGGGCCGCCCGATTGGCTCCAGCCCGGGCAGTTGAACATGCCGACGCGGACGCCGATCCGGTCGCCTTCGCGAACGGCGAACTCCACAAGCTGCCACCAAGAGGGGCTGAGAATCGGCACGGTCCCCTCCGGAATGCCATCGCTGATGACGTGGCCGATGAAAGCCTCGCCGATGCCGGCCTGACGCATCGCCTCAAGGTCGGCCGTGATCCCCTTTGCGCTGACGTTGTTGTTGAGCCAGTACCAATACATGTAGGGCTTGGTGCTGTCCGACGGCGAGTCAAACCGCTCTTCCAGCGTGTCGGCGCAGATCGTGAGCGTCAGTACGGCGGCGGCGCAGGCCGCGAGGGCGCGGAGACGTATCATGCGGAGACTCCTTGTTCAGACGGGAAGAGCATGTGCTCCATGAAACAATCCGAGAAACCGGGTTGGCAGGAGAGGTCGATGTGTTCTGTACGATCGCGCAGGGACTGGGCGCGCACGCGTTCGGTCTGGGCGAGCAACGCCTGTTTCGCGCCGGCGAGCGACGCATTGCCGATGAAACGGACGGCTGTCTCTTCGGCATGCGGCAGCAGCCCGATGCGCATGGCGTTGGCGATGCGCAGCGTGTTGCCGAATCCGCCGGCCAGCAACAGCGCGCCGAGCGAACGGGCCGTCACGCCGGCGGTGCGCAGCAGCGTTTCGATGCCTGCGCGAATCGCGCCGGAAGCAAGCTGCAGCTCGCGGATATCCTGCTGGGTGAGCCGCACCGCAGGTTCGCCGGCTGCGTCCCATGCCAAGGTGACGGAAGCTTCGCCGCCGACCGTCTGGAAACGACGCGCCACGTCTCGGGTGGCTCCGTCGGGCACACACAACGCACCGGTCTCGTCGATGGCGCCGAGACGCAGCAGTTCCGCCACCGCATCGACCAGCGCCGACCCGCAGAGACCGCGCGCCGGGCCGTCGCCGATCACATGGCAGGCCAGGTCGTTCCCCTCGCGCCAGACGGCGTCGATCGCACCTTCCGCAGCGCGCATGCCCTGGCGGATCCGCGCGCCCTCGAAGGCTGGGCCGGCTGCGGTGGAAGCCGCGCAAAGACGGCCTTCGTGCTGCAGCACGATTTCGCCGTTGGTGCCGACGTCGACCAGCAGGGCCGGGTAGGGGAGCGTGTCAAGCTGCGAGGCCAGCAGGCCGGACACCGTGTCCCCGCCGACAAAGCCGCCGATTTGCGGGAAGACCGTGAGCGTGGCGTCAGGATGCACACGGATGCCCAATTCGGCCGCAGACACGGTTTGGGCGTCCGTGAAGGCCGGCGTGAAGGGCGCCTCGCCCAGTGGCGAGGGATCGCGTCCGAGCAACAGGTGCTGCATGGTGGTGTTTCCGGCAACGGCCATCTCACGGATGGCGGAAACGCTCACCTGACAGCTCTGGCAAAGGTCAAGGAGGATCGCGTTGAGCGTGTCGGTTGCGAGCCGCTGCAAATCGTTCAGGGCTTGCGCGTCACGGCGGACGGCATCGATGCGGCTGATGACGTCATCGCCGCGCGCGATCTGGCGGTTCATCGCCGCGCGCGTCGCGAGTTCACGGCCGGTGTGCAGGTCGAAAAGCGTGCCGGCCACGGTGGTCGTGCCGAGGTCGAACGCAACGCCGAACGCGCCGGGCGGACGGGGGTCATGCGGCATGCTGACCGATGCGCCGGACGTCAGGATCGCGTGCATGCGGGTGCCGAGGGCGGCATCGGGAATCTCCACCTCGAGCGGGCCGGTCACCGGCGTCGAGCAGGCCAGCCGCCAGCCGGCATCAAGTTCTGCGCGCGACAGACGCGCCTCGGAACCGGCCGCTGGGGCCTGGCCGGCGCGCAGCCGCACACGGCACTTGCCGCAGGTGCCGTGCCCCCCGCAAGGTGTCTCGAACAACTCGTCCGCCTCGACTGCGGCCTTCAGAACCGTTGTGCCAGGATCGACGTGCACCGTCCTGCCGCTGGGGAAAAAAGTGACGGGCCAGGGCATCGCCCTCCCCCTTAACCGGCGGTATCGCCTTCGCGGTGTTTGTTCCTGCATTCCGAGCAATAGAAGAAGGGCTTATCCCATGTGGTCTCTTCTTCACGGCCGCAGGTGTCACAGACGCGAACCTGCTTGCGGTGTTCATTGCGGCAGGTCGAGCAGAAGAAATCGGGGCCGGCCCACGTCGTGGTTTCTTCGCGTCCACAGTTTTTGCAGGCCCGGCGTTGCTCTTCTCGGACCAGCCTGATTTTCTGAGCATGCTCGTCAAGGAAGATCGGGGGCATATCCTGAATGCCGGGCGTCGTCAGCAGCATGGCACTGGTCAGGAATTTCCCGTCGAGATTGCTCATGCCGACAATCTGCACGCGTTTGCCCATGGCGCGCACGCGCTTCAGCATCGGGATATAATCGGCGTCGCCGCCGACCAGAATGGCCAGATCGTACGCGCCGGGCACGGAAGCGAAGTAAAGCATCGACGAGGCGAGCGCGACGTTCACCCACTTGTCGTCCGGACGCGCCTGCGGCTCGCGGCGGAAGTCGATCTCAAGGATTTCCGTGTCGTACGCGCATTGCAGGGCCAGAAACTCGTAAAACGCCTTTTGTTTGGCCGGATTGTACCCCTGCTTGTTCACCGGAATGGTGCCGAAGTAGTTGGTGCGGACCACATCGACCTCGGCGTCGAGAATATCGGCAATCTCGTGAGCGATGATGTCAGGAATCCGCTTGTAGTCGATTTCGAACCCGCTCTCTTCCCCCAGTGACTCAAAGAGCGCCTGACGGCTGTGGTAGAGCCAACTACCGTCAACAAAAATCATCGTCTTGACCGACATAACTATTAGCCTTTCTGCTACTCCCTAGTCTATTTTACCTGACGTTGCCGCGCTATTCAGCGACGGCGAACTAACTGAGTGTCATTATTACAGAATCGGCCGACGCTGTCTATTAGGAAACCGCAACTTTCAAAACGATTTTTTTCACGTGAGAAGGCTTTTCAGTGTAGCGAGAAGGCAAGTGTGCATCCTGCGGGAAAAAGATGGCGAACATGCCTTTTCGCAGCAGCGTGAACCAAGACCCGCCCTCGTAAAACGCGACATCTTTGTCGGCGTCGTAGGCCGCCGCGATCTTTTGGTTACCGAGGGGGGCATACCCCACAAACTCTTCCCCGTCAGCCAGAAACTGGATGTCAATGTACTTCCGGTGCGCCTCCAGTTTCCCTTCATGGATGGGTTTGGTCTCATAGCTTTGTACGAGTGCGAACACCGCATCCCCCGCGATGTCGGTACGACCGGCAGGCACCGCATACACTGACGGGTTTCTGAGAAAATCAAAAGCGGCTTTGAAGCGAGGATGAATATTTTCGTAACGGGTGCAGTTTTCCAGAGTGTCAATAACCATGTGCGGGGCCTTTCTGAATCAGTGGATCGCCGTTCAGGCGGTTCTGTTGAGATAGATAATAAGGCCGCGCACGGCCTTACGGATGATGTCACGGCAGCGGCGGTAGTCGTCCAGTGTGCCGCCGAAGGGGTCATCGACGGCCGCCGGTTGCGGGACATCGGGATCGAACGCCCTTAAAAGAAAGAGCCGATCTTGCACGGAGGGGAAATGCCGGGCAAGCTGGTCGGCCTGCGACGGCGTCATGGCTATGACCGCGTAGGCGTCACGGAGCATGACGCCGGTCACGGGCTGGCTGCTGTGGTTGTTCAGCGCGATCCCAGCCTCCGCCAGCACCTGGACCGTCTCGGGAGAAGCGGGGTGATCGGTCTGCGCGTCCAGCCCGGCCGAGGCAGCCAGCCACATCGTCCCCCTAGGCAGCATCATACGGAAAAGCGCCTCCGCCATCGGGCTGCGACACGTATTGCCGGTACAGACAAAGAGGATGACATGAGGCATTACGCTCAATCCGGTATCATCACGCGCCAAGGGATTGCGCCAACGTTTTTCATTTTGAGCGGGATCGCCGTGGCGATCCGTCCAGCCGGCACGGGCGGCGGCGTGACCCCCGTCGCCTCGTCCGGGGGATCTTTCACGGCGGGGGGGAACTTTGCGATGGCCGCTGTTTTCAGGGGCGTGTCGGGCTTGACGGCCGCAACAGGCGCGGATGCCGGCCGCTCTGGTTGCTGAACGGGCGTCGCACGCTGAGCAGACGGCGCGGCTTTCGCGACAACCGCGGTTGCAACGGGCTTACCTGCGGGCGCGGCTGCCGATTTGGGTTGGCTGACGGGTGCCGGAGGGATGGCTGCCGGGGTTGCGACGCGAGCGGGTCCAGCGGGCTGCGTCACCGTTTTGGGCACACTTTTGAGCGCGGCGAGCTCTTGGTTCAACTTTTCGCCCTGCGACTGCATTTTTTTGAGCTCTTCACGCAGTTTGCCAAGTTCTGAGTCTTGCGAGGCCACGCGGTCGTGAACTTTGGCGGCGATATCACTCACCCCGTCCATTTTCTTGTCGAGTGACGTGCGTAGTTCGGTGGCGGCTTTGGAAATCTCTCGGACTGACGCTTCGAAGAACGGTGAGGGATCTGGGGCGGGCGCTGCGGGCGCAGACACCACGACGGGCTGTGGCACGGGAGACTCTTTGGCGGCCAAGGCGACGTCGAGCAGTTTGGTCTGGACGTCGGACATGTTGCGCAGCATAAACATGCCTGCGGTGAGGAAACCGGTCACGACGACGCCCATCAGTACCGCAAAGAAAATGGAAAGTTGCATGACGCGCTTGCGCGCTTGGGCGCGCTCGGCCTCGATATAATCTTGAAAGGCCTTGAGCACGGGAAAGGACTCCGCATTCGCATGCGAAGCCGCATTGTACATGGCCACCAGGCCGCTGCCGGATTCCGGGGCCTCGTAAGGCGTCTCCGGTGAATGCTTGGGGGGAATGTCATTCATGCGCAGTAGAGTAATGGATTTGCAGGACAGGTAAAAGTGGAAAATCAAGGCGGGCCCCAGACAATTTGCGAGCGACAACTTGCAAGCGATGTGTTGAAGCGGCGCGGCAAAACGGTTAAGATTCCCCGTCATTGGACCTGTGCCCGAATGTCTCATTGTGCGGGCATGGATGCGGACGACAATAGGCGGAAACGCATTAGGATTTTTTTTTATGACAAACTTCACGTGGTATGATGTGAGTGATGCCACGGTCGGGCTCCTGTTTGGGTTGGCCGGCATGCTCGGCGGTTATGCGCTGCGCGGGCTGGTTGGACGTTGGCAGGCGGATGCCATCGAGAAGCAGGCTCAGCTCAGTCTGGTTGAGGCGGAAAACGAGGTCAAGAACCGGCTGAAGGAGGCTGACATCCTGGCGCGCGCCGAGGTCGTCAAAGCGCGTGAAGAGTTTGAAAAGAGTACCAAGGCCCGCCGTAAAGAGCTGCAAGATATCGAGGAGCGCCTGACGGTCCGCGAAGAAAATATGGACAAAAAAGCGATCCTGCTGGAAAAGAAGGAGCAGGCCGTCGCACAGAAACAGGACGAGGCGCAGCGCCGGACGGAGGAGGCGCAGCAACGTCGCGCAGAAGCTGACAAACGTTGGGGCGATTCGGAGCAGCGCCTGCAGAAGCTGGCCGGCATGACGCACGAAGAGGCCCGCAAAGAGGTGCGCCAGAAGGCCGAGCAGGAGTTCCGCAGCGAAGCCGGCAGCATGATCCGCCGTGCGCAGGAGGAGGCCAGGGAGACGGCGGAACGCGAGGCTGCCCGCATCATCGCGACTGCCGTGCAGCGTTTCGCCCTGACGCATGCCAGCGAGATGATGACCTGCACGGTGCCGTTACCGAGTGATGACATCAAGGGGCGTATCATCGGACGCGAGGGCCGTAACATTCGGACGTTGGAGGCCGTGACCGGCGTCACCATGCTGATCGACGACACGCCGGAGGCGGTCGTCATCTCCGGTTTTGACCCGGTGCGGCGCGAGATCGCGCGGCAGGCGCTTGAGCAACTTGTGTCGGACGGGCGCATCCATCCGGCCCGTATCGAAGAGGTTGTGCAGAGTGTGACCGAGAGTATGGGGAAGATCATTTTCGAGGCGGGTGAATCGGCCGCTTACGAGGCGCAGGTGCAGGGTGTCTCCGCCGAGCTGTTGCGTTGCGTGGGACGTCTCAAATTCCGCACCAGCTTCACGCAGAATGTGCTGCGGCACTCCATTGAGGTCGCGCACCTGATGGGCATGATGGCGGCGGAGATGGGGGCGGATTCGGCGATCGCGCGTCGCGTGGGATTTTTCCACGATATCGGCAAGGCGCTGGACCATGAAACGCAGGGTGCGCATGCGGTGATCGGCGCGGAGTTCCTCAAACAGCACGGCGAGAGTCCGGAGGTGGTCAACGGCGTTGCCGCGCATCACGAGGATGTCCCGTCCGAAGGCATTTTCGGCGTGTTGTGCGCGGCGGCCGACGCGATCTCAAGTTCGCGTCCGGGAGCACGCGCGGAAACCATGGGCGTGTATGTGCAGCGGCTGGAAAAACTGGAAGCGATCGCCAACAGCTTTGAGGGGGTCAAAAAGACCTTTGCCGTGCAGGCCGGCCGAGAGGTGCGCGTGATTGTCGATCCCGGCCAGGTGAATGACAATGATGCGATGGTGATGGCGCGCGAAATCAGCCAGCAGATCTCCTCGACCATGCAATTTCCCGGTCAGATCAAGGTCGTGGTGGTGCGTGAAACGCGCTGTATCGAATTTGCGAAGTAGGCGAGGCACGGAGCCCGCCGTGCAGGAGAGGACGCAGGTCAGGTCATGAGGATTTTGTTGGTGGGCGATGTCGTGGGCAGCCCGGGGCGGCGCGTGTTCCGTGAGGTTGTGAAACGGTTGCGCGCGGAGAGTGCGGTGCATGCCGTCGTAGTCAACGCTGAGAACGCGGCGGCGGGCAACGGCATTACTTTGGCGCTGGCCGAAGAACTTTTCGCATCAGGCGCGGACGTGATCACGATGGGTGATCATGTGTGGGGCCAGCGTGAGTTGGAAACCACCATCGGCGGCGAGAAACGGCTGGTCCGTCCGGTGAACTTCCCGCCTGGTACGCCTGGGCAGGGCTATGCGACCGTGCAGACCGCGCTGGGCCCTGTGACGGTCGTCAACCTGTTGGGTCGTGTCTTTATGAATCCAACGGACTGCCCGTTCCGAGCGATGGACGCCCTGCTCAACACGCTGCCGCGCAATGTGCCGGTCATCGTGGATTTTCATGCTGAGGCGACCTCTGAAAAGATTGCGATGGGCTATTATCTGGATGGGCGGGTCGCCGCCGTGGTCGGCACCCACACGCATGTCCAAACCAGCGACGCAGGGCTGTTGCCCAAAGGTACGGCCTACATGACGGATCTCGGGATGACAGGGCCGGTCCACTCGGTGATCGGCCGCGAGATCGCGCCGGTCCTCAAAAAATTCACGACGGGTGTCCCGGCCCGTTTTGAGGTCGCGGGCGGCCCCTGCGTGCTGGAGGGTGCCGTGCTGGAGCTGGACCGTGCCAGCGGCCGTGCGGTCGGCCTCACGGCCTACCGCTACCGGGAAGCGGACAGCGCGGGGCAGACGCCGCAGGGACGGGGGGCCTGACATGGAGCCGGCGGGACGCAGAGTCTATTCGGTGTCCGAGCTGACGCGCCGGATCAAACAGACGCTGGAGGATGAGGTCGGCCACGTCTGGGTCGAAGGCGAGATCTCGAACTTTAAGGTCTATGCCTCGGGGCATGCGTATTTCAGTCTGAAAGATGCCGGCGCCCAATTGAGCGCCGTCTTGTTCGCCGGCTCGCGGTCTGGGGTGGCGACGGGTGCGCGCCTTGAGGACGGACAGCGCGTCCGCGCCTGCGGCGAAGTCACGGTTTTCGAAAGCCGCGGCCAGTATCAGATGATCGTGCGCAAGGTTGAGCCGATGGGGGAGGGCGACCTCATGCGGCGTTTCCTGGAACTGAAGCAGAGGCTGGAGGCGGAGGGGCTCTTTGCTCAGTCGCGCAAACGGCCTCTGCCCTTGCTGCCGCAGCGCATCGGCATCGTGACGTCGCCCACCGGCGCGGTGATCCATGACATGCTGACTGTGTTGGGACGGCGCTTTCCGAACCTGCACATCCGGCTGGCGCCGGTCAAGGTGCAGGGCGTCGGCGCCGCGCAGGAGATCGCCGCGGCCGTGCGCCTCTTCAATCGCACCTGCGGCCCGGACAGCGCCTGGCCGGCGGATCTTCTGATTGTCGGCCGCGGCGGCGGCAGCCTGGAGGACCTGTGGGCTTTTAACGAAGAGTGCGTGGCGCGCGCGGTTGCAGAGTCGGCGATCCCCGTGATTTCCGCCGTAGGCCATGACACCGATTTTTCGCTGTGCGATTTTGCGGCGGACGTGCGTGCGCCGACTCCTTCGGCTGCCGCCGAATTGGCTGTGACTACGAAGCAGGAGTGGGATCTGTGCCTCGCGCATCACGCGCGCGCCTTGAAGCAGGCGTTGCGCCGGCAGGTCGCGGCGTTGCGAATGCGCGTGGTGACGGCACGCGCTTCGCGTTTTTTCCAGCAGCCGCGTCAGCTTGTCGAACGCCGTGCGCAGCAGGTTGACACCTTGGCGATGCGCATGGGCCACGCCGTTGCCCAGCGTGTGCAGGAGGGCCGTCAGCGGGCTGAGCGCGCGCACAGCCGCTTGCGGGTGGTGCGCGAACGTCATGTGCCTCTGACCCGCGCGCGTCTTGAGGAAGACGCGCGGCGGCTCGAGGCGGCTTGCCGGCTGCGGCTGGAGCGTTTGCGGGCCGGCGTGGCGGGAAGTGGAAGGCAGCTCGACCTGCTGAGCCCGCTGGCTGTTTTGGAGCGCGGGTATTCGCTCACGCGCGGGCCGGACGGTCGGCTGGTGCGCTCGGCACACGACCTTTTGTCGGGCGCGGAAATTTCAACACAGCTCAAGGACGGCAGCGTCGCATCGATTGTGCGCTGACAAAGGAGGATGATATGGCTAAAAAGACAGAGGAGAACGTATTGGGTTTTGAAGCGGCGCTCAAACGCTTGGAAGAGATCGTGGCAAGCATGGAGTCCGGGGAGGTCGATCTCGACACGATGATCGCTTTGTTTGAGGAGGGGCAGCGACTGGTCAAGCAGTGCAGTGCGACTTTGAACGACGTTGAGAAACGCATCGAAAAAATCGTGGATGACGGAAAGGGCGGCGTGGCAGTCGATCCCCTCGAACGGGCCGGCGACTAGTGCTCTAAAACCGGGCGCGGATTCATCGGAGTTGAATCGAGCCCTCTTCACTTCCTGACTTCTCTCGAACCGGCCGATATGCTTTAATACCCCTCATTCTGAGAACAGGAGTGTCTTTTATGCCGTTGTCTTGCTGGTGTTATTTGCTGGGGCTCATCTGTGTGCTGTTGGGCGCGTCCATCGCGCTCGCGCCGGACCGGATGACGCGCGTGTATCGGGAGTTGCCGCGCAGCAAGGCGGCGGGCATGGTGCTCAGTACGGTGGCGTGGATCTGGGCCGGCTACGCCGTCTGGACGATGGGCCTCGATTTCCTGCAGCCGTTCAAGATGTATATTCCGGTGGCGGTGCTGGTCTGCATTCCGCTCACCTGGTTCTGGCTCGACAACCTGTTGCCGTGCCGTGCGCTGGGCGGTGTTCTGGTGCTTTTCCCTTACGAGCTGCTGCATGCGGCGCGCGTTCACGCCTCGCCGTGGCGGTTGCTGGTGGTGACGGTCGCCTATCTCTGCATCGTCAAGGGGATGATACTGCTGCTCTATCCTTGGAAAATGCGCCAAGCCATCGAATGGGTCACCGCACGCCCCGCACTGTTCAGACTCGGCGGCATGATCAACGCGCTGCTGGGGCTGCTGCTGATCGCGGTCGGCGCGACCGTTCTGCGCGGTTAAAGGTCCAGCCGTTCACTCCCAGAAGGCGGCTTCATTCGTTGACAATGCGCCGTCTCGAATCTGTGCGCGAATGCGTTGTTCGTCCAGTTTGCGCGGAATGCCGCGAGGTCCAACTGAAGCGGGCGTGTCAGTGACAGACGGACGAATCTCGCGCGTACACGTTCCCTGAATGGTGTTGCGTTTTTCTTCCCAAGTTGACTGCCGGTCTGTCTGCGGGGGACGTATAGCGGCTATGAAGAAAACCCCTGCGGCGAAACAGGCCAACCCCGTCGCTAATCGCGGCGTCTCACCGCAGGCTGCCACGCAGAGGCCTAGGCCCGCCGCCAAGGCCGCGAAGCAGAGCACCGCGCCCTCAAGGCCCGCGAGCGGCACCAACAACAGGGTGAAGGCGAGCCCGGCCACCGCAGCGCCTGTGGCATCGGCAAGCACGAAGACGGCCGCGTCCTCGGTGTGCCGATCAAGCCGAGATCCTAACGCTACAGGCACGGCGGCACCGGCCGCGGCACCGGCCGGCAAGCAGAGCGCGACGACGTTCCACGCCGATTCAAAGTACGCACTTCCAGTCAGGGCCGCCCAGGCCACGGCGGCTTGGACCAGCGGCAGCAGGGGAGCGGCCACGCACCAAGCGAAGCTTTCGGCCGGCCAGTGTGCGGTTAACCGTTCGCCCAGACGGTTGCCGCAGAACAGGCCGCCCAGATAGAGCGCACTGCCTGCGCCGGCCAGCAAATACAGCGCATCGAAGCGCGATTGCAGCCGGTAGAGCACGGCCAGCGATACGACGAGTCCAAGTGCGCCGCAACCGGCCAGCCAGGTCGCCCACAAACGGCGCGGCGCGTGGCGGGTGCCGCCCAGTGCAACTGGAGCGGTCCACAGCATCACGAGCAGCAGCCCAATTAACCGGTTGCCCTGATGGTCGGTCAGCCAGGCCAGTGCTGCCCCCGGTGCGGAGGCGGGATATTCGTTGCGCAGGGCATCGGCCACCCCCAGCGCCAGCATGTGCTCGGTACGGACGGTTTCCGGCAGCAGCACAGCGTGTGCGGGGGACAGTATCGGACAGGTTTCAGACAATCGTTGTGCTCGCGGGGAGTCGAAAAGCAACGCTACCGCTTCGGTGGGGAAGAACGCCGTTTTTTGCAACATCGCAAAACGGGTCGGTGCGGTATCCGGGCCATATGTCAGGCCGGGGACCTGCGCGGCGATCCACCAGCCGCCGGCGCCTGCGGCCAGCACGCCGCTTTCAGGCCAGACCAGGCGGATCGGGCGGACAGTCGCATCCAGCAGTGCTGTGCGTTCCGGTGTCAGGTGTGCGACATCACACGGCAACGCGAACAGCGCGGTGCCGGTGCGGCGCGTGACACGCCGCACGGCGCGGATGAACGCCGGATCGCGCCAGGTTGCGCCGTCCAGCGAAGTCGCCGGGGGCGGCTGTACCATGATGAGGTCGAAACTGCCTTCGGGCTGTTCGTCCAAGAAACGGCGGGGCGGAGTGCCGGCCGATCGGACAGACGTGCGGGTTCCTGCGGCGGCGACGGCACTGAGCAGCAACGTTCCGTAACGCGCGTCAGGCGGACACCATGTGACGGCGAGATCGGGCCGCAGGGATTCCAAGGCCAGAGCGGTGGCGAGCGGCACCTGTCCGAGCAGCAGGGCGCTGGCCGCGTAAGGGCGTTGCGAGAGGGCGAGCACGGCCTGCTCCACGGAGCGGTCACCCTCTGGCAGCAGCTCGCTGACACCGCCGGAGGTGATGGCAAAAAAGGTGCCGCCGTGTGTGCCGAAAAGGGTGGTGCCGCCGCCGGTCTCAAAGCGGCCAGACGCCCTGTCGGCCTGCGGAAAGAACCGGGCCCACTCGGCGGCGTCGCGCGGATCAGGCGCAACACCGGCGGTCAGCAGGGCAGTCAGGAGCGCCCCGCAGAACGCCGAGCCCAGGGCTTCTGCGGCGAAGGCGCGGCTAGCCGGGAGATCCAGGCGCTCAAGGGCTAGGCAGAACGCGGGCACGCCCCAGCCGATCGCGAAACAAAAAGGGATGTTGGCCAACAGGCAGCCGAACGCCAGATGCAGCAACGGAAAGGCATGGTATGCGGGAACTCCAAGCCAGACGCGCAGGTTGCCGATGACGGCGTAGTGACCGAAGTAGATGGCCGTGCAAAGCAGGGGGGGCAGCCACACCCGACCGGCCAACAGGCGGATCAAGCGGCGGCCTGGCGTTGTGGCGACGGCGGCCGCGCCTAGGCCGGCGCCGAGCAGCCATGAGGAGAGGAAGAGCGCGACACCAAACTCGGTGGATTCGAAACACCATAAGAAACGCCGCAGAAGCAAAGTCTGCGACGCCAGAGTGACGGCACCGAAGGCCGCCGCCGCTAGGCAGACCGTAAACCCGCAGAAACGTTTCATGTCCCGTCCGTTGCTGTCAGACGTTCTCGAAAGTCTGGCCCGGCACCGGCGCGACAACCTGCCGCACGCCGTGCTGACGGACCAGTTCGGTCATGGCGGTCACCTTTTCGGGTTCGCCGTGAACCGCAAAAACGCGATTCAGGCGATGCCCTTTGATGCCGTCGAGCCAGCGCATCAGCGCGGTGCGGTCCGCGTGGGCCGAGAGGGCGTTGATCGTGTGGACACGCGCGTTCAGTTCAAACTCGTCGCCTAGAATTTTGAGCGGCGACTGGCGTTCCACGATACGGCGTCCCAACGTGTGCTCGGCCTGGAAACCGACGATCAGGATGATGTTGCGCGGATCGCCAACGGCGCGTTGCAGGTGGTGGAGGACGCGCCCGCCCTCGCACATGCCGGAGGCGGCGATGATGACCAGCGGGCCGGGCAACTCGTTCAGCGCTTTCGACTGGTCGGGCGTCTCGACGAAGCGCAGGCCGGGGAATTTCATGGGGTCGATCCCTTGGCGCAGGATGTCCGAGGCCTCCTCGTCATAACACTCCCGGTGCGCGGTGTAGACCTTGGTCGCCTTGAGCGAGAGCGGGCTGTCGACATAAACCGGCGTGGGGCGCATGCGGCCCTCTTCGGCCAGGCGGTTCAGGGCGTAGAGGATGTTTTGGGTGCGGCCGACGCTGAAGGCAGGGATGATGAGCCGCGATTTCTGCTGGTGAATGTCGTCGATGAACCCTTTGAGCCGCCCCTTGACATCTTCGGTGGAAGGGTGGTCGCGGTCGGCGTAGGTACTCTCAATGAGCAGGACATCCGCGTCTTGCGGCATGTCGTAATCGCGCAGGATCGGTTGGCCGGGCTGTCCCAGGTCGCCGGTGAAAAGCAGGCGACGGGTATGGCCCGAGGGGTCTTTCACATCGAGTTGGGTCAGGGCTGACCCTAGGATGTGGCCCGCATTGTGGAAGACGAGCGAGACGCCGTTGCCCAGATCGACCTGGCGCTTCAGCGGCTCGGGTTTGAAACGGCGCATGATCGCGTCGACATCCTGCTGCTCGTAAAGCGGTTCAAAGAGGTTTTTGCCCTGCTGCGCCCGCTTTTTGTTGATGTACTCAAGATCGCGCATCTGGAGAAAGGCCGAGTCGCGCAGCATGATGTCGCACAGGTCGCGAGTGGCCGGTGTGCTGTAGACCTGGCCGCGGAAGCCGTGACGGGCGAGGGTCGGCAGGTTGCCGCTGTGGTCGATGTGCGCATGCGACAGCACAACGGCGTCGAGCGCGGCGGGATTGATCGGCATGTGTCGATTTCGCTCGAAGGCCTCCTTGCGGCTCCCCTGGAAGAGCCCGCAGTCGAGCAAGATTTTCAGCCCGTTCGCTTCGACCAGGTGCATGGATCCGGTCGTGGTTTGCGCGGCCCCGAAAAAAGTGACGTTGATCATCTGCATTCCTCCTCGGTCTGATTCCCATTTTTGTTGTTCCAGCATACAACACTCTGTGCTGAAACGACAAGGGAAAGTGGTGTATGGGCACCAACAGCAGAACTGCCATGCGCCCATTGACGGACCGGTTAGCATTTGGTTATTATGCCAATCAACAAAACGAAGGAGGGCCTGTGAACGGTAAAGAAAAAGCGCTTCTGGCGGCGAAGGCGAAAGTACTGAAGGCGCTGGCCCATCCCGCCCGCTTGTGGATGGTCGAGCAACTGGAGGGGGGCGAGCGCTGCGTCTGTGAGCTGGTGGACGGGCTCGGGCTGGACTTTTCGACCGTCTCAAAACATCTGCTTGTGTTGAAGAACGCGGGCGTTGTTGCTGACGACAAGCGCGGCAAGCAGGTGTTCTATTCCCTGAAAGTGCCGTGCGTGCTGAATTTCATGCACTGCGTCGAGGCGGTGATCAAGGGTTGAATAGCTGAAGCCGGTTTGGCGAGAGGGTGTATGGACTGGAAGAGCGAATGGAAGAAGCTGGTTTGGATCGTGGCGGGCTTTCTGGCCTGCTTTTACCTGCCGGCGGGTGTCGCGCGGTTTGACCATGCGCTGCTGGAGGCGGTGCACCTGGTCAAGTGGTATGCGCGCGAACATGTGTTGCTCTGCTTGATCCCCGCGTTTTTTATAGCCGGCGCGATCGGCGTTTTCGTGAGCCAGGCGGCGGTGATGAAATACTTGGGGCCGGGAGCCAAGAAGGTGCTGGCGTACGGCGTGGCCGCGGTGTCGGGCAGCATTCTGGCTGTCTGCTCATGCACGATCCTGCCGCTCTTTACGGGCATCTGCCGCATGGGCGCGGGCTTGGGTCCGGCGTGCGCGTTTCTCTACTCGGGTCCGGCCATCAATGTGCTGGCCATGATCATGACGGCGCGTATTCTGGGGCCGGAACTGGGCGTCGCGCGGGCGGTCGGTGCGGTGGTGTTCAGCGTAGTGATCGGCTACGCGATGCACCTGATGTTCCGGCGCGAGGAGGCGGCGAAGATCGCGGCGGCGATCCAGATGCCTGAGGAGGAGGGCGGGCGCCCGCTGTGGCAGACGTCGCTTTATTTCGCCGCGATGATTCTGATTCTGGTCTTCGCGAACTTCGGCAAGCCGCAGAACCCGGAAGGCGTGTGGGCCGCGCTCTACCGCGCGAAGTGGATCCTCACGGCAGCCTTCTCGGCCGGGCTCGGCGTGATGCTGGTGGCGTGGTTCAAGATGCGCCTGTGGAAGGTCTGCCTGGTGGCGGCTGTGACCGCGCTGACGGCGCTGGGCACGGGCGGCAATCCGCTGGCGGCCTTCACCGTCGGGGCGCTGGGTCTGGCGTGGCTGACCGCGACGGACCCAGGCGAGGGCGGGCAGTGGTTCGACTCGTCCTGGACGTTCGCGAAGCAGATCCTGCCGCTGCTGCTGATCGGCGTGGTCGCGGCCGGTTTTCTGCTGGGCCGCGTGGGCGAGGAGGGCGTGATCCCTTCGGAGTGGGTGGCGAAGGCCTTGGGCGGCAACTCGCTGCGGGCGAATTTCTTGGCTTCGTTCGCGGGGGCGTTCATGTACTTCGCGACGCTGACCGAGGTGCCGATCATCCAGGGGCTGATGGGCTCGGGCATGGGCAAGGGGCCCGCGCTTGCGCTGCTGCTGGCCGGGCCGGCGCTGAGCCTGCCGAGCATGCTGGTCATCAATAGCGTGCTGGGCCCGAAGAAGACCGTGGCCTTCGTCTCGCTGGTCGTTCTCATGGCCACGTTGGTGGGCTATGTTTTCGGAAGTTTGTGAAACTTGAAACTGGAAACTGGGAGGACGTTATGAAGGAAGTATTCGAGTTTCCAGTTTCAATTACACGTTTGAATGAAAGGAATAAACCATGAAAATCCAAGTGCTGGGCACGGGGTGTCCGAAGTGCAAAACGCTCATGGCCAACGCCGAAGCGGCGGTCAAGGCGGCGGGGATTGAGGCGACGGTCCAGAAGGTCGATCAGATCGCGGACATCATGAAAATGGGCGTGATGATCACTCCCGCCCTCGCGGTTGACGGGGTTGTTAAAAGCGCGGGCAAGGTGATGAGCCCTGACGAGATCCGGAAGTTATTGGTATGAACATGAAGAACATGGCGATTATCGGGGCGGTCGTCGTCGCGGCGGCGGCCATATTGTTGCTGAAGCAGGGGAAGACGGCGGAGCCGGCCGGAGAGGCGCCGGCCCCGCAGGGCAAGGCGCTGCCACGTCTCGTTGACCTGGGCGCGGGGAAGTGCATCCCCTGCAAGATGATGAAGCCGATTTTGGATGACCTGACGGCGAATTATGCGGGGACCTTCAAGACGGAGTTTGTCGACGTGTGGGAGAACGAGGCCGAGGGCAAGAAATACGGCGTCAAAATGATCCCCACGCAGATATTCTTCGACGCGGACGGCAAGGAGCTGTTCAGGCACGAGGGCTTCTTCTCAAAAGAGGACATCCTGGCCAAGTGGAAGGAGTTCGGGGTCGGCATCGAAAACGCCCAACGTTCAACGTCCAACTCTCAACACTGAAGGATGCCATGCGCGGGACCCCTCCTCTCTCCTTTTTCGGTACGCCTGAAGACGCCCTCTTGGACACCGACATCGCGCGCGACGTGGATGATCGGCTCTGGAGGTGGCGTACCGTCGTCCTTGACCGTCTCCACAAACTGGCGGCCTTGTTCCTGCTTCCCCCGCTGCTGTTCGTGCTGGCCGGCTGTGGCGTTGCCCTGTCATGGCCGCTGCGCGGGTTCTTGCTGCTGATCTACTTGGTGCTGCTGGCCTCGACGTTGCGGCGGTGCCTCGATCCGCGGATCCGCGCTGGCATCCTGCTGGGGCTGGTCGCGGCGACCAGCGTTGTGCGTCTTGCGGTGGGTCAACTTGCGGGCAGCGGGCGCCTGTCGCTTTTGGTGATGCCGCTGCTGGCACTTCTGCTTATGGGGCCGCGCATGGGATGGTCGGTGGCGGCTCTGAGCATGGCTCTTTATGCGGTCACTCCTGCGTTGGTGCAGACGGGATGTTTCGCGTTCATCGGGGTTCCCGTTTCTGACGAGGCTGCGCCTTTGGCGTTCTGGGCACTAGTTTGAGAAGGAGGCTCAACGCCGCCGGGAACTCGAAGATGCCATTGGCCGTCTCGGCGAGGAAGAGCGGCGGAGGCTCGGCGCTGAACTGCACGATGGTTTGTGCCAGCACCTGACCGCCGCGCTGTTGAGGTGCGCGGCGCTTGAAAATCGGCGCGGGACTGCTGATGCCGCTGACGCATCCGAATTGGCCCGGATCCGCGCGGCCATCCAGGATGCCATCGACACTGCCTACGATGTGGCCAAGGGCCTTTGCCCGGTCGGCATGGATCCGGATGCGCTGCTGAATGCGTTGGAACGGCTTTGCCGGGAGGTTCGCAGGCGTCACGGCAGAGTCTGCCGCCTGCAGGGAGACCGGGAGGTGGTCATCCGCAAGCCGGAGCACGCGCTGCTATTGTATCAGATCGCCCGCGAGGCGGTCACCAATGCCGTCAAGCATGCGCAGTGCGAGCACATCTCCATTGCGTTCAAACGCTTGGACGGCGGGCTGGAGATGCAGATCGCCGACGATGGTCGGGGACTGGCGGCGGGAGCGGCACCCGCGACGGGGATGGGGTTGAGCATCATGCGGTACCGCGCGGGCCTGCTTGGCGGAACTCTGCAGGTCGGCGCTGGCCAGACCGGAGGCCTGGAGGTCACCTGCCGCGCGCCAGGGTTGGAGAATACCTGATGAGTGTAGACAACGCATCTCGGATTTTCATCGTGGACGACCACCCACTGGTGCGGGACGCCCTCGTCCAACTGCTCGTGGGCGCTGGATTCGAGGTTTCTGGCGGAGCCGTCGATGGGCGGGAGGCTCTGGCGCATCCGGCGCTCGCGTCCTGCCGCCTTGCGATCATCGACCTTTCACTGGGAGCGGAAAGCGGTCTCGCCTTGATCAGGCACCTGCGGTCACTGGGCATCGCGGTGCTCGTCTATTCCATGCACGAAGAGTCCAATGTGATCCGCCGGGCGATGGCGGCGGGGGCCAGCGGGTATGTCACCAAAAGAGAAACGGCCCCGTCACTGCTCGATGCCGTGCGGGCCTTGCTTGCGGGCGTGCACTACCTGAGCCCGCGCGTGGAGGCTGCCCTCCGCGAATCGTCTCCTGTCGATAGCCTGAGCGGACAGCAGCGGCAGATCTACAACATGCTGGGGCAGGGGTTTTCAAACGAGGAAATCGCCGGACGGCTGTCGATCAGCGTGCGTACGCTGGAATCGTACTGTGTCCGTATCATGGACAAACTGGGTGCGCAGGGTGCCAAGGAACTGCGCCGTCAGGCGATCCGCGATGCGACGGGTGATCTCTTCGAGGCTCCCTTGGACGGATGCCGCTCAGTCAGAAAATGAGAGGAAAATCCCTCTCTCCGCGTGTACACGTTTTATGGTTGAATACGACGGAAAAACTGCTTGGCGGCGATATTGTCGCAGAAGAAAGGATGCCTATGACCTCGAAGGGTGCTATTGCTAGGGTTGTGTTTGCCGTTGCGGCTGCTTTCCTTCCGATGTCTGCTTCTGCCCAGATCGCCGGGATGGCGCTGGATCAGGCAAACGATAATTTCGGTTTCTACTTCAACCATGTTTCCTTCGCCTGGCAGTCTTTCACCGCCGGGACGAACGGCCATCTTCGCGCACTTCAAGCCCACATCTATTCGACGGATGGCGCAGACTGGTCGGCCACGCTCGAAATCCGCGAAGGATCGGATACATCCGGCACCCTGCTGACTTCGCAGGTCATCGTCGGCGACGGCGTGAAACAACAGTGTACGTTCGTCATGGAAAAACCGGTCCGGCAAACGTCCGGTGATGTGTACAGCTTCGTGGTTCGGAACGCCTCCACGGGGTTGACGGTGCGCGCGTCCGCCGACCTCTACCTTGGCGGCAGGAGTCACAACAACAGCTACGACTACAATTTCAAGACATGGGTCCTCGCCAGTGACTGGTCGGAGCAAAGCTGGCGCGACACGAACTTCACGGCCGATTCGACCGTGATCGCCACGGCGGAACAACTGGCCCAGTTCGCGTGGCTCGTCAACAACGGAACCACATTTGCCGGCAAGACGCTTGCCCTCGCCGCCGACATCGACCTCGGTGCGCATTATTGGACGCCGGCCGGCGGCGATTCGGCGCGTTTCAACGGCGTGTTTAAAGGCGCGGGCCGCAGCATCTCCGGCCTGTTCATCGAAAATCCGGGCGTGCCGTATCAAGGTCTCTTCGGCGTGATTGACATCAACGCCTCGGTCGAGGATCTGGTGCTCGCCCATGGCGACATCCGTGGCGGCGGCTACAGCGGCGGCGTCGTCGGTAGGGCC
>JAGOBZ010000312.1 GCA_017999015.1 Kiritimatiellia bacterium | reverse complement strand
CTTCAATAAATGTCACATGCTCCGCCACATCCAGCGCGTCGGCCATCGCGCGCGCCGTCGCAATCACGTCGGCCCGCCTGTCGATTCCGCAGACCCTGACGTCGAAGCCGCGCACGGCCGTCAGATAGAAATAGACGGCCAGCGTGAGATAAGCACGGCCGCAACCGCAATCCACAATGTTCAGCGTCTTGTCCGGTTTCGCGGCGATCGTGACGTCAATGATCTTCAAGAACTCATTCACCTGGTCATACTTGCCGCGCATCGACGCGCGGATATTCCCCTCGGCATCGGCAATCCCCAGCGTTTTCAGCAAAAGATCGGAACCAAATGCCGTCAGCGGCTGGCGCTTAATCCGGTCATGGCCCTGCTGATCATCGACCGCGCGCGACAAACGGCCGCTCCGCGATTCCAGCGCTTTGCCTTTCTTGGTGACGCGCACGTGCAGATCTCCCGATGCCGTCATCAGGTGCAACTCGCGCGGGCCGGTTTGCCCCAGCATCTCTTCCAGGCCGGCGCGCGCGCCGTCCAAGTCAAAGTTCTTCACCTGCGTGCGGCCATCCTCCGTCATTTCACCCTGATACTTATTTTCACCTTTGATGACCACCTGGCGCAGACTGACGCGGAACGTTCCGCCCCCCCTGCGTACGACCTGCGTCACCTTCATAAAGCCATTCTCGCTGAAAACACGGTTGCGGATTTCCTCCGCGACACTTTCCGGCAAATCCGTTCGCGCCATGTGTACCTCACCTTTCAATCGTGTGTCAGGCGATTGTATCATGTGCACCCGCTCAACACACACCGGAATTACCCCTCCGACCAATCCGCCATTTCCTATTCACGTCCATCATGATAAATTAACCGCGTTTTAAGGAGAAGCACCATGTGGAACTACAGCGATAAAGTAATGGACCATTTCCGTAATCCCCGTAACGTGGGTAAGATTGAGAATCCCGACGGCACCGGCACGGTCGGCTCGCTGGCGTGTGGCGATGCCTTGACCCTGATGTTCAAGCTTGGGCCCGACAAACGGATTGTGGATGTGAAGTTCCAGACGTTCGGCTGCGCCAGCGCGATCGCCTCATCCTCGGCCTTGACCGAGATGGTGGTCGGCAAAACCGTGGAGGAGGCCGAGCGCATCACTAACAAGGAGATCGCCGATTTTCTGGGCGGCCTGCCGGACCAGAAGATGCACTGCTCAGTCATGGGGCGCGAGGCGTTGGAAGCCGCCATCCACAACTACCGTACGGGAGAAACCATGGTCAAGAATCTGGAAGACCACATCGTGTGCACCTGCTTCGGCGTCTCTGAAAACGAGATCCGGCGCGTGGTCACCGAAAACAGCCTGACCACGGTAGATGAGGTGACCAATTTTTGCAAGGCCGGCGGCGGGTGCGGCATGTGCCGCGACGACATCCAGGCCATCATCGACGGCCTGCGCGACGCCGCCCAGACCGTTCGCCAGAAGCCGCCCGCTGCCGCTCCCAAGAAACGCCTCTCCAACCTGCAGAAGATGAAGCTGATCGAGGAGATCATCGACCGCGAGATCCGGCCCCAGCTTCAGAAAGACGGCGGCGACATCGAGCTGATCGACATCGAGGGCGACCGGGTAATCATCGCCTTCCGTGGCATGTGCGCCGGCTGCCACTCGGCAGCCTTCACGCGCCAAGACTTTATTGAGGCCAAGCTGCGCGAATTCGTCGATCCGGACATCACGGTTGTCGACGAGCGTTAGCCGGCAGACTCCGAGCGTTTGACCTCATCCCAGACCGCATCCAACTCGGCCAAGGTGCAGGCCTTAAGCGAGCGGCCCTGTTCGCGGATGCGGCGTTCAACCTCGCGAAAGCGCCGCGCGAATTTGCGGGTCGTGCCTTCAAGCGCGCCCTCTGCGTCGACCTCCAGAAAACGGCAGGTGTTGACAAGCGAGAAAAGCAGGTCGCCCATTTCGCCCTTGACCTGTTCCGGAGAGCCTGACGCGATGGCCTGTTTGAGTTCGCCCAATTCCTCGTCGATCTTCTCGACCGCACCCGACGCGTCTTTCCAGTCAAAGCCCACACGCGACGCCTTGGCTTGGATGCGTTGCGCCTTGAGCAGAGCCGGCAGCGCGGTCGGCACGCCGTCGATTGCCGAGCGGTCCGGCGGCTTGCCCTTCTCTGTCTGCTTGATCGCCTCCCAGTTTCGCAAAACCTGGCCGGAGGTCGCGGCCTGCACATCACCAAAGACGTGCGGATGGCGCCGTACCAGCTTCTCGGCCAAGGCGGCGGCCACGTCATCCAGCGTGAAAAGGCCTTCCTCCTCGCGAATCGCGCTCTGGAAGACCACCTGCAGCAGCACATCGCCCAACTCCTCAATGTGCAGCGCGAGATCCTCGCCCTCCATCGCTTCCAGCAGTTCGTAGGTCTCCTCCAGCAGACAGGGCTTCAGCGTCTGCAACGTCTGCTCGCGGTCCCACGGGCACCCCCCTGGCGCGCGCAGGCGTTTCATGATCTCATACAACCGCCTCACACCCGAAAAATCATCCGTTCCCATCGCTCACCCTCCAAACGCGCGAGGCGCCGGTTCCAGAGAACAGGCGCCCCACAAACGTTTTTACATACCGACACGCCGCGGCACATCACACACGCAGGATCCGCGCGACATCGTCCGCCAACCCCGCCGTATACTCAGAGACGCAGACATCACATCCGCTGAAATCCTGGTATTCCGTCAGCGGATTTGGCTTGGCGATCACGCCCATGCCGTCATTCATGGCTCCCTTAACCGAGTACCCGCTGGCCGCCACCGCCACGCACAAGCGGTCGTGCAGTTCGCTCTTGCGCGCCGCGCGCCGCCACCCTTCCCAGGTGATGAAGCCGAATCCGTTGGGCACGTCGTGCAACACCACGAGCTTCTCTCCCTGCACATCCGCCAGGGCGGGCAGCACGGTCTCACTCTCCAGCCGCGTGACCAGCACGACCTTGATATTCTTGGCGAGCAGCGCCTTGACGAACGCCAGGAAACCGGCGGGCACCGCCGACAGTTTCTCCGCCAGCTTTTCCGCGAAAGCCTCATTGCACTCGGCAATCACAGTCGGCACATCCAGCGTTTTCTGCTGCCGCGTGCAGAGCGCGTTGAGGCCGGCGGAGAATGACTTGCCGCCCATAGCCCGCGCCATCCGCTGCGCGTCCAGCTTGACGCCCTCTTGCTCCAGCCTCGTCCGGCAGATATCCAAAAGCAGCGAGTGCCCGTCCAGCACCGCAAAGTCAAACTCAACCACCACGCCACGTTGCAACTGGGCGGAATGCGAACTACTCATTACACTCTCCTCGCTTATCAAACTTTTAGAGGCCACACCTTCTTCGGCGCATACTTTAGCGTGTACGCTTTGCGCCGGTCAAGCATCCGTCACACGTCTCAATGCTTCACCGACACCCTGGCCCCCTTCGGCTGGCCGATCGCCTGCAGCATCGCGGTGAACCAGGGCGCGTCGATATCGAAGGGTTTCCCGCCCTTGATCCGCTGAAACTCGCAGGCGCGCAGCTCGCCGTTCTTGTTCTCATCCTCGCCGACCACGCCGCCCACGCCCGCCAGCGCACACTCGACCGCTTTCTTTGCGCAAGCCTGGATCAGCTCCTTGTCCTGCGCGATCGGCGCCGCCGCCCGGCTGTAGTATCCGCTCTTCTGCACCATCGTCTTTTCGGCGCCGAGCATGCCGCCGAACTGCTTGGCGAACCAGCCGCCGACATTGACCTTGTCCAGGCGCGGATGGCCGAACGCATCGCGCGGCACCTCTTCGCCCGCCGCCTCCAGCTCCGCGATGATCGCGTCCACGCAGGCCCCTTCCGACACAAAGATGTTCACGCCGTCGTTCGCGTCCATCACCGCGCGCAGGCGCTCGGCCTCGGCTTTGGCATCAAACGCCATCTCCGGCACATACACGGCGTGCACCTCTTCGCGCGTACGCGTCAAACCGAACTCCGGCAGATAGTGGGTCGCATCCATGCGCCGGCGGTATGCCGCCGCGGCAGCGGCCGTCAGCCAGCCGCAGTTGCGCCCCATCACCTCATGCACGATCAGCATGCGCGGGTTCGCCGTGTTTTCTTTGACGATGTTGCCGAAATAGTTCGCGCCCTCTTCAGCCGCGGTCCATGCGCCGAGACTCTGACGAATCGGATACACGTCATTGTCGATCGTCTTGGGCAGGCCCACCACCGTGAGCCCGTAGCCGTTCTTCGCGAGAAACGCCGCGAGATCCGCCGCCGCCGTGTTGGTGTCGTCCCCGCCGATCGTGTGCAACACATCGACGCCGT
>JAGOBZ010000311.1 GCA_017999015.1 Kiritimatiellia bacterium | reverse complement strand
CGCTGATCCCGCTGCTGCGCGCTGCGGCGGTGGCGGTGACGGCGTTGATCCTGATGCAGCCGGTGCTGGTGCGCTCGACCGACAAGCGGATCACGCGCCGCGTCGCCGTGCTGGTGGACGCGTCGGCCTCGATGCGCTTCACGGACCGGCAATGGACGCCGCTCGAACGGTTGCAGTGGGCGGCCCATGCCGGCGTGCTCGATGCGGAGCGGCAGGCCGCGCTCACCAATGCGGCGACGGACGCCGGTAAGCTCTGGGAGGCCTTGCCGGAGGCGGCGCGCGCGAAGGTGAGCGCGCTCTGCGAGACCACGCGCGTTGCGCTGGCGTGCGCACTGCTGACGCAGCCGGGTGCGGACGGAACGCCGTTTCTGGCAACGCTGGGCGGCCGTTACGATCTGGACCTCTTTGCTGTCGGGCGCGGCCTCGCCCGCGCGACTGAGGCTGACCTGCGCGCCGGCCTTGCCCCGACCGGCACGCTGTCTTTTGCGGAGCGCCATTTCCAAGGTGCGACCGACCTCACGGCCGCGCTGGAAGGGGTACTCAAAGAGATCCCCTCCGAGCATTTGGCGGGCGTGCTGCTGGTGAGCGACGGCCTGCACAACGCCGACACGTCGGTGCTGCCGGTGACGCGGCGCTTCGGTGCGCAGGGAGCGCCGATTTGCGGCGTCATGGTCGGCGGCACGCGCCTGCCGTTTGATGTGGCGCTGGCCGATGTGGCCGCGCCGGAATCGGTGTTCCTCGGGGATCGCGTGCGGATGGTCGCGTCGGTGCGTGCGACCGGCGCGGCGGGCCGCACGATCAAGGTTTCGCTGCTGTGCGAGACCAACGTGGTTGAAGAGCAGGAGTGGAAGATCGCGTCGGACGATTGGCAGCGCGAGATCCGGCTGGCGCATGAGCCGACGACCAACGGGGTCGTGCGATATACGGTGCGCGCCGAGATGCTGGACGGCGAGTTGTTTGCAGACAACAACGCCTGGCGTGCCGACGTGGCGGTCAGCGACGACCGCATCAACGTGCTGCTGGTGGATCATTCGCCGCGCTGGGAGTTCCGTTATCTGCGCAATCTCTTTTTCGGGCGCGATAAATCGGTGCATCTCCAGTCCTGGCTGGTCCATCCCGATCAGGTGTCCGGCGCGGCGGCCGCCGCGTTGCCGCCGGCGTCGGCGGGACGCAAGTTCGGCGACGCCGAATCGGGCGGCTGGCCCAACGGGCGCGAGGAGTGGCGCGCATTTGACGTGATCATCCTGGGCGATCTGGACGCGCAGACGCTGACGCCGCAGGTGCAGGAAGAGATCCGCGCCTGCGTGGTGGACCGCGGCGCGCTGCTGGTTTTGATCGGCGGTCCGCGGGCCATGCCGCACGCCTTTGCGCCGGACTCGCCGCTGGCCGCGCTTGCGCCGTTCACGGTACGCGCGCAGACGGAGTACTGGCAGGGGCCTGAGACGGCGTTCCGGCTGCGGCTCACGCCGGCCGGGCAGGGGCACCCGGTGATGGTGCAGTCCGGCAGCCTGTCCGAGAATGAAGAGGTGTGGACCTCGCTGCCGCCGTTTGACTGGCGGCTGCCGGTGACGGCGAAGCCGGGAGCCGAGATTCTGGCCGTGGCGCTGCCCGAGGGCGGCGAGCGCGAACAGGTCTTGACCGATGTGCGTCAGGCGGCCGAGCATCTGGAGGCGGTCATGCAGCACCGCGCGCGCCATGCGCTGATCGTCTCGCAGCGGGTAGGGCGCGGCAAAGTGCTGGGGCTGGCGTTTGACCGCACCTGGCGCCTGCGATACCGCACGGGCGACACGCGGCATCACCGCTTTTGGGGGCAGGTCATGCGCTGGGGATTGGGCGAGCGCCTGCGCGCCGGGAATGATCGCTTCCGCGCCGGAACCGACCGTCTCGTGTATGGTCCCGAGGATCCGGTGACCGTGATGGCCCGCGTGCTGAACGAGGATTACTCCGGGGTGGCGGACGCGCGGCTCGAAGCGGTGCTGCGCAGCGGCGGCGGCGAAATCACACGCGTGACCCTGGCGCCGCGCGCCGAGTCGCACGGTTTTTACGAGGCCACGCTGCCGCCGCAGACGCAGGCCGGCGCGTTTGATCTGGAGGTGATGCGGCTCGATGCGGTTATGCCCGAGCGGATCGAAACCTCCTTTCTGGTGACGGCATCGCGCCGTCCGATCGAAATGGGCACGGTGCGGCCGTCGCGCGACACGTTAGAGGCTTTGGCGAAAGGCACCGGCGGTTGCGTGGTGACGCCCGACCGGCTGGCGGAGTTGGCCGAGGCCTTCGGTGAGGGGCGGGGCACGGTGCAGGAACGGCGCGAGATCGCGCTCTGGAATCATCCGCTGGTGCTGCTCCTGCTGGCACTGCTGCTGACGGCTGAATGGCTGCTGCGCAAAAGAGCGGGATTGGCGTAGTGAACGTTTCACTGACAATCGCTTTCATGGTCACCGGCGGTGTGAGATATCGTCCCGAGATATCGGTCCGCATCGTTGACACCCTCGCTCAGGTCTGCGAGACTATCACCAAATCATGAAACCGCATAAGACTGTTCTTTTCCTGGGCGACGGCATGGCCGACGAGCCGATCGCCGAACTCCAGCGTCGCACACCGCTTCAGGCGGCAAACACTCCCCACATGGACGCCATCGCGCGGTGCGGCCGCAGCGGCACCATGCTGACCCTGCCAGAAGGCTTCCCGACCTCCAGCGACGTGGCCAACATGTCGGTGCTCGGCTGCGATCTCGCGACCGAACTGTGCGGCCGCGGCCCGCTCGAAGCCGCCAGCCAGGGCATCCCGCTCGGCCCGGACGACATCGCCTTCCGCATGAACCTGGTGACCGTGGACGCGGGCGGCATCCTGCGCGACTTCTCGGGCGGACACATCGCCCAGGCCGACGCCGAGGAGGCGATCCGCCTGCTCAACGACGCGCTCGGCACCGACACGATCCGCTTCTACCCCGGCGTCAGCTACCGAAATCTGCTGGTGCTGTCCGGACCGGAATACAGCGCGGCGATCTCATACGACAAGCCCGATGACAACCACGGCCAGCCGGTGGCCAAACACCTGCCGCGCACCAAGTCCACTGAAGGCCAACACACTGCGGCGGTGTTGCGCGACCTCATCGCCCGGGCAACCGACGTGCTCAAAGGCCGCGAGGCCAACGGCATCTGGCCGTGGAGCGGCGGCAAGGCCGGCGCCATCCACAATATCTGCCAGCGTTACGGCATCCGCGCGGCGGTGATCTCAGCCGTCGACGTGATCAACGGTCTCGGCCGCTGCATGGGCATGGACGTCATCAAGGTCCCAGGCGCGACCGGCTACATCGACACCCATTACGAGGGCAAGGCCGACGCCGCCCTGAAGGCCCTTGCCGACGGTTATGACTTTGTCTACGTGCATGTCGAGGCGATCGACGAGGTTTCGCACGCGCAGGATCTGGCGCTCAAGCTGAAGGCCATCGAAGACTTCGACCGCCGCCTAGTCGGCCGCGTGATGGATGCCGGCGGTCCTTCGGTCGCTTATTGTGTGTTGCCCGACCACCCGGTGCCGCTGGCGCTCGGCAAGCACACGCGCACCCCGGTGCCGGTTGCCGTCTACCAGCCCGGCGTTGACCCCGACGACGTCGAGACCTTTGACGAGTCCGCCGCCCGGCGCGGCGCGCTCGGCCATCTCAAGGGTTCGGCCCTGATGGACCTGCTCTTGAAGTGAGGAGTCAGGAGTCAGGAGTTAGGAGTTTTCCAGACTCCAGCTGCGGGTGGCGGAAGCGGTAGCCGGCCTCCAGGGCACGCCGCGGCGTACAGCGCTGGCTGGCCAGCAGCAGTATCGCACGTTCGCCCAGCAGCGCGCGCAGCAGGCCGGCCGGAGCGACTGCCCAGGCGGGGCGCCGCAGCGCCTCAGCCAGCGCCGCCGTGAAGGCCGCTTGCGTGACCGGCTCCGGCGCGGTCAGATTGAACGCCCCCTCCGCCTGTCCGTCCGCCAGCAGGTGCAGCACCAGCCCCAGCCAGTCATCGAGCTGGACCCAGCTCAGCCAGTGACGCCCGTTGCCGAGCCGCGCACCCATGCCCAGCCGGAACGCGGGCAGCATGGCGCGCAGCACGCCGCCCGAAGGGTGCAGCACCAGCCCGGTGCGGAGCAGACAGACGCGCGTTCCGAGCGCGCGCGCCGCCTGTGCGGCGGCCTCCCAGTCACGGCAAAGTTCGCCCAGAAAATCATCCGCCGCAGGAGCCTCTTCGTCCAGCCAGTCGTCGCCGCAGTCACCGTAAATGCCGATCGCCGAAGCGCTGAGCAGCACGGCGGG
>JAGOBZ010000310.1 GCA_017999015.1 Kiritimatiellia bacterium | reverse complement strand
CACCGGTCTTCTGAGGGAGGTCCTGCCGGAGGTCGAGGCGTTGCACGGCACTGAACAGCCGCCGCGCTATCACCCTGAGGGCGATGTCTGGACGCACACCTGTCTGATGCTGGATGACGTGCCGGCTCCGCGTGATCCGGTGCTGGCGTGGTCGTTACTGCTGCACGACATCGGCAAGCCCGCCACCTTCTGCCGGGAAGACGATGCGGCGGGCGGCGGACAGAAAATCCGTTTTCCCTGCCATGCGCCGGTGGGGGCTGCAATGGCCGAGGCCATCCTGACGCGGTTGCGGCAGCCGACCGCGCTGGTCGAACAGGTCAAAGCGGTGGTGGCGGGCCACATGCAGGGCGTTGAAGCAAAAAAGATGCGTTCCTCGACATTGCGGCGCTTCATGGGAAGTCCCGCTTTTCCCGTCTTGCTGGAGGTCATGCGCGCGGATATTCAGCACAGCAACAGGCAGTTCGCGCCCTGGCTGTTCTTGAAAGAGACGTTTGAGGCGTTTCGCGCCGAACCGGTTCTGCCCCCGCCGTTGGTGCGGGGACGTGATCTGGTGGCGTGGGGGATCGCGCCGGGGCCGCGCATGGGAACGTTGTTGCGTGAACTGTATGACGCGCAACTGGAGGGGCGCTTGACAACACCCGAAGAGGCGCAGGCGTATGTCGTGAACTTGGCCGACATGCCCTCTCATGCCCCGCTGGCGCTGTCCCAGACCATGCGCCCGCAAAAGTAGGTGCGCAGAACCCTGCACGTCTCGATCTCAATCGGCTGCACGGCGCGCGGATCGCGGTCGAGCACGATGAAGTCGGCCGAGAGTCCCGGCAGCAAGGCGCCGCATTCGTTTTCGCAACGCATCAGAAAGGCCCCGTGCCGCGTATAGCTGGTCAGCATGCGCTCGACGCTGACACGCTGTCCTTTGCCGAGCAGATGGCGTTTGCTGTCGGCGCGGGTGATATCGGCCACGCCGTACCATGCGGCAGCCGCCAGGTTGCGCGTCACGCCGATTTCGATCGCGACCAGCGGATTCGGTTGCACTGTGATCGGATGATCCGAGGAGGAGGCGACGGTCAAGCCTTCGTCAAACAGCCGCCGCAGCGGATATTCGCGTGTGGCGCGGCGCACACCCAGCATGGTGGCGTCAACCCGGCTCCACCACTGGGGTTCTTTCATGTGCCAGAAAGGCTGGACTGAGGCCACGACGCCGAGATGGCGCATGCGTCGGATGTCCTGAGGCCGCACCACTTGCAGGTGGGTGATGACCGGCCGCGCGTCACGCCAGCGCGCGGCGCCGGCCTGCCGTAGCGCGTTGAGAACACGTCGCGTGGCGGCGTCGCCGATCGCGTGCGTGACCGATTGAAATCCGGCGCGCTGTGCCGCGCGATAGGCCGACGCCAAGTCGCCTAAGCCCCACACTGCCGCATTGTTTTCGTCGCTTTCACGGCCCACCTTGGCGGCGTATGGCGCATGCAAGAAGGCCGTGCCGCCTTCAACCACGCCGTCGGCAAAAAATTTCGTGCCCGTGACTTTGAAAAGCGAGCCGTCACAGCGTACCTTGACTTCACGAAGCGCAGCGATTTGATCATCGACATCGTGTTCTGGGTCGATCTCTTTGGCGAAACGGATCCGTAGCAACAGGTCGCCCTCGCGTTCCATGCGCTGAAAGGCTTCGGCGGACGCGCCCAGCCCCGCGCCTTGAATGCTGGCAATGCCTGTGATGCCGTAACGATGCATGCGCGCCTGATAAAGCTTCAGTGCACGCACAGTCTGCTGTACCGAATAGATTCTTGGCGGCACCAGTTTGGCGGCCTCTTCCTTGAGTGTGCCCCACAACGCGCCGGTGTGCGGGTCATGTTCGATCACTCCGCCGGCGGGCTCTGGCGTGCGCGGCGTGATGCCGTACCGGGCGAAGGCCGCGCTGTTGAGCCAGAGCGCATGGCCGTCATAAGAACGCAGGATGATCGGCCGCACGTCCGACAGCTCATCGAGACGCGCCTTGCGCGGTCCGTGGATCAGCTCTTTGTCGGTGAAGCCCGCGATGTCCCATCCGGCGCCGCGCACCTCGTCGGCCTCAGGATGTTCCCGGATAAATCGCCGCACCGCCCGCAGGCAGGCCTCCGGCGATTTGCAGGTGTAAAGCGAGACCTCGTACAAGTCCGGCAACGCCGTGCCGGGAGCATGTGTGTGCGAATCCAGGAACCCGGGCATCACAAATGCGCCGCGCAAATCCTCGACCTCGGTGGCAGGCCCGGCAAAGCGCAGCACCTCGGTTTCGCTGCCTGCCGCCAGGATACGTCCGTCTTTGACCGCCAGCGCGGCGGAGGTTCGATGATCCGCGTCGCCGATCCACACGGTCGCACCGGTATAAATCCAGTCGGCCGCAAAGGATTGTTTGGAGAAACTCACAGAGCCAGCTCCTTTTCCGTCCTGCCCAAGCAGCGGGGGGCCTTAGCATGTTTACGAGACACTATTCCCTCTAATTATCCGTTCCCCCGCTCGTCACGACAGTGAGCCGGTACGGCGTGTCGCCGGCGGGCGTCAGGCGGGCGGCAAAACCGGATGTGGCCAAGACAGTCAGCCGTTCCGGCGTGTCGGGGATCCACAGCGCCTCGCAGCCGGGACGGGTGCGCAGCAGTGCGACACCGCGCTGCGGGCCGAGAATGAACAGGGCGGTAGAGAGCGCGTCGGCGGTGGTGGCGTCCGGCGCGATCACGGTGACGCCCGCCATGCCGGTGACGGGCTGGCCGGTACGTCCGTCCATGATGTGCGCGTAGCGGAGACCGTCAATCTCGACGAAGCGCTCGTAGTTGCCGGAGGTGGCGACCGCCTCGCCATCGCGCATGAGAAACTTGCCGGCCAGCGCGTTGGCCTGAAAAGGATTGCGCACGCCGGTGCGCCAGCCGCCGCGTCCCGGCGCGGCCTCGCCGAGCGCGCGCAGGTTGCCGCCGAGGTCGATCAGCAGGTTGGTGTGGCCTGCGGCTTTAAGCCGTTCCCACGCCAGATCCACCGCATAGCCCTTGGCGATCGCGCCGAAGTCGAGCTGCATGCCGGGGAGCGCGAGCCGGACTGTCGACGGGGTGCCGGTTGTCAGATGGACTTCGTGCCAGTTCGCGCGGGAAAGTAGCGCGGCGAGGTCTTCATCGGCGGGACGCACGGGACGTTGCGAGGTGCCGTTGAAGCCCCAGGCCTGCATGACGGGGCCGATCAGCGGATTGAAGGCGTTTTCCGTGTCGGCGCAGTAACCCAGAGCGGCCTGCAGCACGGTGGCGAAGTCGTGGGAAACCACGACCGGTCGCGGGGCGCCCGCCGCCGCGTTGACGGCGCAGAGCGCGCTGGCGGGATTCCAGGCGGAGAGGTCGTTGTCCAGCGACTGAAAGGTGCGCTGTGCGAGATCGCGCACGTGCGGCGCGGCGGCGGCGTCCGCACATTGCACAGCGGCGACGGTCCCCATGGTCAGCCACTCTTGTCGCACCGGCGCGGGCGGCGCGGGACGGCAGGCTGCGAGCAGGAGCGCCGTTGCGGCGACGAAGGGAAAGATAAAAACAATCATGGGAGTCGAACCTTGATACGGAAGAAGGCAGAGGGCGCATTGGCAGGCAGCTCGACGGCGAGCGGTGCGCCCGTCCCGGGCAGGTCGATGCTGCCGGGCAGCGGCTGCCACGCGGGCGGCTGGAGCGTGGGCGATCTCTCCACCGTGTAGAGGCGTCCGGCCGCACCGGTCCACGCGAGCGCGAGCGTGCCTTGCGGCGTGCGCGCGAGCGAAGCCGCCAGCCGGTCGGCCGCGTCAGTGGCATCGGTGCCGGCGGTCTCTTCGGCGGCGGCGGTCATACCGTCCGCATCAATGTCGCCGGCGGCGTCGAGCACCAGCAGGATTGCCTCGAGCGGCTGGCTGCGGTTTCCGGCTGGATCGAGCGCGATGACGCGGAAGGTGTGGTCGCGGTCGAGCGCGTTTGTGAGGGAGAGCGTTGCGGAGACGGATGAGACCGTGGCGGTCGCGGTGGCGCAGGTGAGCCGGTAGGTGAGGTTGGAGGCGGGGAGGTCGACGGCGGCGGGCCAGGTAACGGTCAGATCGCCGTCGGTGACCGCGTAGGGACCGACGGTGCTGAGTGGCGCGAAGGCGAGCGCGCCGGGCAGGAAGACCGGCGGCGCATTGTCGACCGTGAACCATGCCGAGGTGAAGGCGGACTGAAAATAACCGTTGTCGGCAGTGACGCGCAGCAGCGTTTGGGTGCTGACGGCGGGCGGCGGCAGGACATCGCGCGAAGGCCAGACTGCGGCAAGGGCGTTGGTGACGCTGACC
>JAGOBZ010000013.1 GCA_017999015.1 Kiritimatiellia bacterium | reverse complement strand
CGCATCACGCGGCTGATGGTGCCGGGCTACACGCCGCCTGTGCGTGCCGTTCAGCCGGTGTCTTGGGCTTGAAGTGAGGCGCTTCGAGCGTCAGGCCGTTTGCCGGCGCGTGGCCTGGGTCAGCGCCACCCAGAGGATGTAGAGCAGCGCCGCGAACGGCACCGCGAAACCGGCAATCTGGTTTTTATCCGCGAGATCCACGACCCATCCCATGACGGGGGGAAGGACGGCGCCGCCCGCGATCGCGGAGATCATCAGTCCGGAAATTTCGTTGGAACGTTCGGGCAGGGCGTCAACCGCGATGGAAAAGATCAACGGGAAGATATTCGCGAACCCCAGCGCCGCCACCACGATTCCGGCATATGTCAGGCTCTGAACGCCGCTGAAGACGGCCGCGATCCCGACCAGCGACAGCACGGCGGTCAGCTTCAGGAAGAGCGCCGGTTTCAGGACACGCAGGATGGCCGCGCCCGCGAACCGTCCCGCCAGGATGGGCAGGAAGAAAAGCGACCAGCTCACCCAAAGGCTGTTCTCAAGATCCAGGCCAAACCGCTCTTTCAACAGCAGCGGCACACCGGAGTTGAAACACACTTCAGCCCCGACGTAAAAAAAGATGCCGAGAACCATCGTCAGCACGAAGGTGTTTCTCCCGAAGAGCGAGAAACAGGAACCCAGCGTCGCCGGCTGGCGCTGCGCCGCGCTCTCCTCTGCCAGCGTGAGCGGGAGGCAGGCGCACAGCGCGATCACCAGTGCCGCAGCAAAAATCGGGTATTGGACCGACCAAGACAAACCCAAAGGCTTCGCCACGAGCGGCAACAGCAGGAAACCCATGGACGAGCCCACGGCCTTGACGGACTGCGCCAAAGATAAATTGCTCGAAAACTTGCCTTGGGGCGAGACGTCGCGCATCACAGGGTTGCCGCAGACCTGCAGGATTGTTGCGCCCGCGCACAACAGCAGAATGGAAGCCAGCACGACGTAGAACTTCGACAGGTCTCCGGCGGCGATCACCGCCTGACGCCCGTACATCCCGGCGATGATCGGCAGCAACGCGCCCGCCAGGGCGACTGCCAGCCCGAGTATCAAAACGAATTTCTTGCCCTTGCGGTCTTGCACCAGACCCATCGGTACGGAGAGCAGGCCGAACATCAGAAATCCGGTCATGGGGACCAATTGCGCCGTCACGTTGGATACATTGAAGGTTTCCTTGACCAAGGTAACCAAAGGCCCCACGACATCGCCAAAGCCCATCGCCAAAAAGACCAAAAACACCGGCCATGCACGTTTCATTCGCTTCTCCTCAAGTTGCATTCAGCGGCCGCCCGTCGGCGACCTGCGACGGACAGTATACAAAAAAACCTCCCGGCGTACACCGGGAGGTTTGCTGCGCGAGCAATTTGGGCACGCTTCTGTTTTACGTGTCGAGCCGCACGCCGGACTGTCGGAGCACGCGTCTTGCCGCATTGACCGGTTTCTGGTCTTTGCCGGCTTTTTGTTCCGCCACAAGCAGCAGGTCGCCGAGTCGGCTGTTCATGGTGCAGACCGGACGGTTGCCGCCTGGCTCAGCGGCAGGACCGTTTTCAGCCTGATACGCCTCCAGTTCGTCCTTAAACAAGAACGCGCGCGGGCTGCGTTTCTGCTTGTCGCTCCAGCTCAGCCCGAGTTCCTGCAGCCGCAGCGCGAAGCACTGGGCGCAGACGCCGTAGCGCTTCTTCATGTGCAACAGCAGGTCCAGCGTCCAGCTCTTCGGCGACACCCCCGCCTGCAGCACCGTCTTGCGGAGAGAGGCGGCCGGTATGAGGAAGCTCAGCACAAAGCGGCGTGCGAACTCTGCCTCGCCCAGCACCTCAACCTCCATGCCGTTTGCGCTGGGCGCCTCGGCGGCCGGCGCACTCTGCTTGCGCGTGTACCAGAAGAGCCGCCCGAGTTCACGGACCGCGTGGGCCATCTGAATTTCAGGTTGCTTCTTGAGGTTGCTGTTGATGAAGATGAAGGCGTTTCGGTTGAGCGGGTCATACCCGCTGAACGTCGTGCATCCCTCGGGCATATCCAGAAAGATGACACGCAAGCCGGCGTTCTCGAACAACTCCAGATAATCGGCCAACACGGCGTTGCCGATGCCAAGCCCCTGCCGAACGTAGGCGGCCACCTGTTCGGCTCCGGCGGTGTCGGTCGTGAAGGGTGTGCTCAACGAGAAGTCCAAGCGCGACGACACGCCGGCCAGCGCTTCGAGTTTGAGAACCGCTTCCGCCACAGTCTGGCAGATGATGTGCGCCGCTTTCAGCGATTCCGGATTCGGGCACGACGCCGTGTCCAGAGGAGGCAGAATGACCGGAGCCAACGAAGCCGTCGAGACTGCGGTGTCGTCCCACACGTTTTTCTCTTGGAACAGGTCGTCGATCCGCACATTCAACTGTTTGGCCAGACGATAGAGCACTCGCCCTGACGGCAGATGCTTGCCCTTTTCAATCCAGCCCAACGGCCCCGCCCGGATACCGATGTCTGTCGCCAACTGGATTTGCGAAATGCGCTGAATCTCGCGCAACTGGCGGATCCGCGCACCCACCCTCAACGCGATTTCGCGTTCAGCTTGAGTCTTATGCTTGCCCATAATTCATTCCTTTGTTGAGGTCCATTCTTGCCGACGGGGGGAACGCCCCTCCCCCCGAGATTTGAAAAGCGCACCCAGCGCCAAGCAACTCCTGTAACAAAAAACCAATCGTAGTGTGCCTTATTGTGTGTAGATAAACAAGCAGAAAAAATAAAAAATAATTCATTCGTTAGTCGGCATGCCATTTTGACCGATGCTTATAACTCGGTAAAACAAGTATGTATTCTATAGGTAAAACTATTATATGTTCGAGTTTCACGCAGTAAAACACTTACTGGCGGCTTCGCGCCCCCGGCGGTATTCCGGGGCGTAGATCGCCGAATCGCGGATCACGCATCCGCTCTGTCCCACAACATCTTTCATGATTTGTGAACACATGGAACAGGTGATGCAGCATTTGTCCGGGATCATTTTGCCCTGCCGCACGATATCGTGCGGCGCATCGGGGTATGCAAATGCGGAGCGACCGAAACCGACGAGGTCGCACCAGCCTTCGCGAATCAATCCGGCCGCGACCTGCGGTGTCAAATGCCGCAGCCAGGACAGAGCGGCGGTGATGACCGGCGCACCTTGTGCCGCACGGCGCAAGGCGCACACAGTCTCCTGAAAGCGCACGACGCCGCGCAAGGGGTCTTCGGGCGGCGGCGGGCATCCGGCGAGCGCACGGTCATGCGGCCGGTTCAGGTGGGGTTGGAAACGGGGATACCCCATTGAGATATTATGGAGCGGTACGCCGCGGGCGGTGAGTTCGCCGATCAGCCGCAGCGGCTCTGCGAGATCCGCCTGGCAGGAACCCTCGCGCTCCGCAACGCCCCAGCCGTACGGATAGGCGGAGGGTTCGAGAACAGTCAGGCGTGAAGCCACCCACGTGTTGCGGGCGAGCGTCTGGCGCATGGCCTCGATGCAGGCCTTCAGGAAACGCGTGCGATGCTCATACGATCCGCCGTACCGTCCCTCGCGCCGGCGCGCGCCGAGCAGCTCGGCCACGAGATAGCCATGCACCGCTTTCATGTCGACACCGTCAAACCCGGCGCGTTCGGCCCGTTTGGCGGTTGCCACAAACGCATCGAGCAGCCGGTCGAGCGCTTCATCGCTGATCGGCTCGCTGACCGGCATTTCAGGCATGGCCTGTTCAAGAAACGGATTGCGCTGCGCCGTGACCGGTGCAGGTTTTCCCTGCGGCCGGCTGTAGCGGCCGCTGTGGGTCAACTGCAGGAGCAGCGTCACGTCGCCGCAGCCCGCCTCGCGGGCCGCGCGGCGCGTCTCCTCAACCAGTCGCTGCCAGACTGCGAGGTTGCGGTCTGTGAGCATGAGCTGGCGCGGCCCGGAGCGTCCCTCCGGTACGACGGCGGCCGATTCGAACCAGATCAGCGCGCTGCCGCCTGCCGCGTAACGGCGGTAACGGCGGAAGGTCAGCTCACCCGGTGTCCCGCCGTCATCGCAAGCGTCCACGCCCTCCATCGGTTGAACCACAAACCGGTTCGCCAATCTGCGCCCTGCGAGCACCAGCGGCTGCCCCAACGGCGACAGGTCGTCACTCCAAGGCAACGCGGCGCCGATGCGCGCCAGTTCCGCCTCCAGCTCTTCGCGCGTCTTCAAATCGAACCGTTTCATACGTTCACCCCTCCTCTGCGCAAAAACATCATTCACAGACTGCCCTCAATGAGGGATACTGTACCACATGGACATACCTGTCACCACTGCCATCCGCGCGTTGCGCGCGGGCCATGCGGCATTCACGCCCCGCGTGTACGATTATGCGGAGCACGGCGGCACCGACCGCGCCGCCCGTGAGCTCGGGATCGCGGAACACGAGACGGTCAAGACCATTGTGATGGAGACCGAGGCAAAGAAACCGTTCATCGTGTTGATGCACGGTGATCGGGAGATATCGACGAAACAGATGGCGCGTCTGCTGGGCGTGAAATCGGTTGCGCCCTGCTCGCCTGAATGCGCCACGCGGCACACGGGGTACCTGGTGGGGGGGACCAGTCCTTTTGGCACACGGAAGCCGCTGCCGGTTTACGCCGAGGCGTCGCTCTTCGACTTGCCGCGCCTCTTCATCAACGGCGGGCGGCGCGGTCTGCTGGTTGAAATCGCGCCGGACGTGTTGGACCGGTTGCTCCGACCGCAACGGGTTCAGGTGGCGGTCGGCAAGTGATCCTCTGCGTTCCTTGCGGCTCAGTTTCAACCGTTTTTTGTTTATAGGTCGCGCAGGCGGAACACGAGGGTCAGGCGCGCGGCCGATTCCACCGGGCGGCCGCCGCGTGTGGCCGGATTGAAACGCGCTTGGGCGGCGGCGCGCTCGGCGGCGCGGTCCAGCTCAGGAAATCCGCTGGAACGGACCAGCGTGACGCCGCCCGCACGGCCGTCGTCGGCCACCTTCACGTCCAGCACCACGGTGCCTTCTTCTCCGCGCCGCCGCGCTCCGAGCGGATAGATCGGGCGGATTGCGCGGTCCAATGACGGCTGGGCGTCGATGCGGCCGGCGGCTCCGCCGTCGCCGGCGGATTCTTCACTCTCAATGGATGGCAGGGGCGTGGGCGGCGCCGGTGGCGCGGTGTCGGCCGCAGCCGGTTGCGGCGCGGGGCGGGGCTGCGGCGCGACAGGTGCGGGCGGCGGGGGTTTGGGCGTGGGCGGCGGTTCGGGAGCGGGGTCGGGGGCCGGTTCGACCTTCGGGTCGGGCAGCGGTTCAGGCGGCGGGAGCGGCAGGTCGGGGAGCGCTTCGGTGAAATCCGGTTTCGCGGGCAGCTCCTGCGGCGGCAGCGGTTCCGGTTCAGGGATGGCGAGCGGCGGCACCTCCGGCTGGGCGGGCGCGGAGGCCGCTCCGGGGGCAAGGGGTTCCGTCTCCGAGAGGGTCAGTTGGACTGAGGTAAGCAGCAACTCGGGCGCGGTGTCGGCGGGCTCTTCGGCGTGCTGAAGCGCGGCCCTGCCCAGCAGCAGCAGGCCCAGAAGATGCAAAGCCGCCGAGAGCGTGAAACTGATGAGATGATCGTACGAAAAGGTCATTCGTCCGCCTGGAGGGTGGGGCGGTCAACGCGGCGGCACGTGGGCTTCCCCGCTGACCTGGAATGCGACCTGCTCCACGCCGCCGTTCTTGAGTTTGCCGAGCAGTTCGATGCCGGTGCCGAGCGCGGCGGCGCGGTCGGCGCTGATCAGCACCGGGACGGGGTTCTCACGCCAGCGCGTGACTGTGGCGAGCACCAGGTCGTCTAGCGCCATCGGCTCCTTGTTCAAGGCCAGCGCGTTGTCGGCTGAAACCGTGATGACGAGTGTCTCGCCCTTGAGCTGGGTGCCGCGCGCTGACGGCAGATCCACCTTGAGGCCGCGGTGTACGGACATCGAGAAGACCGCATAGACAAAGACCACGAGAATCAGGAACATGACATCCATCAAGGAGATCATCTCCATGCGGGCCTTACGGTCCTCATACCCTGAGTTCAGTCGCATGGTGCTCTCCTTGGGCCGCGCGATCCGGCGACACGGTCATAGCGGGGGCGCGGCGGGTTTTGCGAGCCCGGTGTTGTAGGCCAGTTCAAAGTGGTGGGCGGCCTGTTCGAGTTCCGTCGTACGGCGCTTGAGCTGCGCCACCATGAAGTTGAACGGGAAGAGGCAGCAGATCGCCACCACCAGTCCGGCAGCGGTGGTGATGAGCGCCTCGGCGATGCCGGCCGTGGCCCCGGTGGGGTTCTCCATGCCGGCGGCGTTGAGCATGTTGAAGGTGTTGATGATCCCCGTGACCGTGCCCAAGATGCCGAGCATCGGAGCCACGGTGATGGTCGTGTCGAGCACGGATAGACCGCGGCGCAGGTGGTCGAGCTCAAGCTGCGAGGCGGCCTCGAGCGTCTCCTGAAAGCCGGCCGCGCGGTTCTCCAACGCCTTGCCGAAGATGCGGCAGATCGGCGAGTCAGCCGCGCGGGCAACCGTGCGTGCTTCATCAAAACGGCCGTCTCGCGTCAGGCCGAGCACCTCCCTCTGGCGGTTGCGGAAGTAGAAATTCGCGGTGTTGTATTTCCAAAAGGCGAAGAGACGCTCGAAGGTCACGGCCAGGGCGACAAGCGAGCAGACCAAGATCGGCCACATCACCGGGCCGCCGCGGTCGAACAAGGCGAAGGCGGCGTCGAAGAGGCCTTGGGCGGCCTCCGGAGAACTCTGTGCGAGAAAAACCATAACAACCTCAGGTCGTGAACCGCGCGCGGCGGCAAAGAATGCGTCCGGCCTTCGGCCGGCAACCCTCAGTGTAAACGCAAGGCGCGCGTCGGCGGTTCACATGACCTTCATTTTGGGCAGGTCCTGGATGTCCACGTAGCCGACCAGCAGGCCGCCGGCATCGACCACCGGCAGGTCATCGATCTTGTACTTCTCAAAGACGCGCAGCACATCCACCGCGTAGGCGTCGTCTGTCACCGAGACCGGCCGTTGCGTCATGACGGCCTGGATGGGGCGGCGCAGGATCTCCTGGCCTTCGGAGAGCAGGCGCCGCAGGTCGCCGTCCGTGAAAATGCCGGCCAGCCGTCCGTCGGCGTGGGCGACCAGTGCGGCGCCGCTCTTGGCGGTGGTCATGGCCATGATGCCGTCCATGACTGTGGCGGAGAGGGCCACGCGCGCCATGTGCTCGCCGGTGCGCATGATGTCGCGAACGCGCAACACCAGCGCACGACCGATCGCGCCGGCGGGGTGCAGGCGGGCGTAGCGTTCCTTATTGAAGTGGCGGGCCTCGATCAGGACCATGGCGAGCGCGTCGCCCACGGCCAGCGTGGCGGTCGTGCTGGTGGTCGGGGCCATGCCGAAGGGACAGGCCTCCTGGCCGATGCAGACGCAGAGCACGGTGTCGCTCAGGCGGGCGAGGGTGCTGTCGGGGTTGCCCACCATGCCGATCACGCGGATGCCGAGGCGGCGCACGGCCGGGATCAGCTTGATGACCTCGTCGGACTCGCCCGAAAAACTGAGCGCCAGCAGGACGTCCTGATCGGCGATCATGCCGAGGTCGCCGTGCATCGCCTGGATCGGGTTCATGACCACGCTGGTCGAGCCGGTGCTGGCCAGCGTGGCGGAGAGTTTCTCCGCGATATGCAGGTTCTTGCCGACGCCGGTCACGACGATCTTGCCGCCGTTCTCAAGGGTGTCGAGCACCAGTCGCACCGTGGCGAGAAAATCGTCGCCCAGCGCGGCCTGTGCGCTGCGCAGGCCCTCAATCTCGATGTCAAGGACTTGCCGGGCGCGTGAAAGGATTGCAGTGTTGTCCATAAATCAGCTACAGGTTGTCCGGTTCTGGCGGCAGCGGCAGACACGAGCCGTCGCCTGTGAGTGTTGGCTCCAGTGTAACGCAAAGGGGCGGCTTCGCAACAGGTCTTTTTGATCTGCTTTTTGATCTTGCCGGAAAGGCGTCAGGAAGCTAAAATCAAAATCGTCGGGATTTGAGAAGCGGTCAGCTACGTGAACGAAAGGAGTTGATCATGAAAAGCTTTGATGTCCAAACAAACGCACACAGCCAGTGCATCAACATCACGGATCATGTCCAGAAAACGGTACAGGCCCTGGGCATCACCGATGGCGTCATCACGGTCTTCACTCCCCACACGACCTGTGCGGTGACCATCAATGAAAACGAAGATCCGCATGTGGCGAGTGACCTCCTGATGCAACTCGAGGCCCTTGCGCCTTGGAAGAACGCGGCCTATAAGCACGCCGGAGGAAACACCGCCGCGCACGTGAAAGCCTCGTTGGTCGGCGCATCCGTACAGGTCATCGTGGCGTACGGCAACGTGCAGCTCGGCATGTGGCAGGGCATTTATCTCTGCGAGTTCGACGGCCCTCGCATCCGGCATGTGTGGGTGCAGTGACGGCGCGGTCACGGCCCGAAGGAGAGCCCGAGTGACGCGCCGGTGGCGATGATGTGTTTCGCTGCGGCGGCGTATTCCTCGGCGCCTTTCAGGTGTTCGATCATCAAGGGCGGCGGTTCCGGCAAAGCCGCGAGCCGCCGCAGGAAGGTGGCGTAGTCGAGCACGCCGGTTCCGGGGCGCACCTCTCTGAAGTGGACGTTCATCTCGATTTCCCACGCCAAATCCTTGGCGTGGCAACCCACGATCCACGGGCCCAGCAGATCGAAGCAGGCGTGGAGCAGGTCGGTGTTGCGGTAGATCTTCTCCGGGGAGTTGATGAGGTTGCAGGGGTCCAGGTGAACCGCGAAGCCGGGACGGTCGACCGCTTTGAGCAGCGCGAGATACCGTTCAGGGGTCTCGGGCATGCACCACCCCATCATTTCGTATGCGAACTTCGCACGTTTCGGTTTGACCGCGTCAATAATCTTTCGGGCGTTTTCGACGGCGGCATCGAAAAAAGCGGGCGTGAAATTGTCAGGATGCGGGCCGTACCACACATCCGGGTTGAAGGAGCCCGCGATGTCCACGCAACACCGCGCGCCGACCGCATCGGCCAGCGCCAGCCCCTCCGTGACATGGGCGAGATTCTTTTTACGTTTCACCGGATCGGGGTCGGTCAGGTTGCACCAGCGCCCGACTTCGGCGATCACCACGTTCGCCTCACGGAAGGCTGTTTCGAGCGCACGGATGCGTGCCGCGTCAGCCACGGCAACCGCAGGGCAATAGGCGGCCCCGTACCCCTGGGCCCGATGCCAGCGGGCCAATTCCACGGGGTCATCCGTTTTGATAAAGGCCGGCGCGCCCAGCCGCAACAGCCGGGGGAGGGCGTTCGCCCGCACGCCGGCGGCCAGGGCTAACCCGGCAGCCCCTGCGTGTTGCAAGAAATGTCGCCGCGTCACGAAGCAGGAATTCATGATGCGTATCGTGGCACACCTCGGGGTGTGGGTCAAGGCCCTCCGCCGTAAGACCGCTAAACCATCACCAAAAAAGTTTCCGCCAGTGTTGACATCCGCAGGGGCATTCAGTAATCTAACAAAGTTTTCTTTTTCCCGGGGGTGTGCCTTGGGGAGGCGGAAAACGAACATTGGCAAGGTTTGGCGGACTCCTGCACGATGTCTTGGCGGTTTTCCTAGAAGCCGTCGGGTATATTGGGTAAGGGGTTCTTTGCCCCTCACGGGGTGATGGACAGGGCCAACATAGCTCAGTTGGTAGAGCACTTCCTTGGTAAGGAAGAGGTCGGCAGTTCGATTCTGCTTGTTGGCTCCAGCTTTGACGATGGATTTTTTGTCACTACTCACAGGAGGAAACCTAACATGGCGAAAGAGACATTTGTTCGCGAGAAGCCTCACGTCAACGTCGGCACGATCGGCCACGTCGACCACGGCAAAACCACGCTGACCGCAGCGATCACCAACGTTCAGTCCCTCAAAGGCTATTGCGCCCCGATTTCCTATGACCAGGTGGCGAAGGCTTCCGAGTCTGCGGGCCGCCGCGACCCCACCAAAATTCTGACGATCGCCACCTCGCACGTCGAGTACGGCACCCCGAATCGCCACTACGCCCACGTGGACTGCCCCGGCCACGCCGACTACGTCAAGAACATGATCACCGGCGCCGCGCAGATGGACGGCGCGATCGTGGTCGTGAGCGCGGCGGACGGACCGATGCCGCAGACCCGCGAGCACATCCTGCTGGCCCGCCAGGTCGGTGTCCCCGCGATCGTGGTCTTCCTGAACAAGGTGGATCTGGTTGACGACGCCGAGCTGCTGGACCTCGTCGAGATGGAAATCCGCGAGCTGCTTTCGAAGTATGAATTCCCCGGCGACGAGATTCCGATCGTGCGCGGGTCGGCGCTGCCGGCCACCAAGGCCACGAGCCCGGATGATGCGGCCTGCGAGTGCATCACCAAGCTGATGGAGGCGCTGGACAGCTACATTCCCGAGCCGCAGCGCGCGCTGGACAAGCCGTTCCTGATGCCGATCGAGGACGTGTTCTCGATCGAAGGCCGCGGCACGGTGGTGACCGGCCGTATCGAGCGCGGTCTCATCAAGGTGGGCGAGGAGGTCGAGATCATCGGCCTGCGTCCGACCGCCAAGACGACCTGCACGGGTGTCGAGATGTTCCGCAAGCTGCTGGATCAGGGCCAGGCCGGTGACAACGTCGGCTGCCTGCTGCGCGGCACGAAGAAAGAGGATGTCGAGCGCGGCCAGGTGCTGGCCAAGCCCGGCTCGATCACGCCGCACACCGAGTTCAACGGCGAAGTGTACGTCCTCAGCAAGGAAGAGGGCGGCCGCCACACCCCGTTCTTCAAGGGTTACCGCCCGCAGTTCTACATCCGTACGACCGACGTCACGGGCGACATCACGCTGCCCGAGGGCGTGGAGATGGTCATGCCCGGCGACAACATTTCGATCGCCGTGAAGTTGATCTCGCCGGTCGCGCTGGAAGACAAGATGCGTTTCGCCATCCGCGAAGGCGGCCGCACGGTCGGCGCGGGTACGGTGGCCAAGGTAGTGAAATAAGCGAGAGCTTCCTGTGAGCGTGTCCGTCCGGGGCGTTTCGGCGCCCCGGACGCGGCACGGGTTTCCGGAGCGGGAGCAAAGAGGCGACTATGCCGAGAGAATTAGCGATCATGGCGTGCACCGAGTGCAAACGCCGCAATTACACGACGACGCGCAATAAGCGTACGATGACCAACCGTCTGGAGATGAAGAAATTCTGTCCGACGGAGAAGAAACGCACGTTGCACCGCGAAGCGAAGTAATCGTCAGTGAGAATGTTTTTAGGCCAGTAGCTCAATTTGGCAGAGTACCGGTCTCCAAAACCGGGTGTTGGGGGTTCGAGTCCCTCCTGGCCTGCCAGTTTAGAACGGGTATCTGTCGCCGTCCCCGCCGGGGAGCGGCAACAGGTTTTCTCATTTTGAGAGCGGAATGACCGAAGGGTCCTGGAACATGAGCAACGTGAAGCAAATCATCCAGAGAGTGGGAGCGTATCTCGGCGACGTCGGGGTCGAGTTCAGAAAGATCGCTTGGCCTGACCGTCAAGAACTGGTCGATTCGACGGTCGTGGTGATTGCGTTCATCGTGATCCTGGCCGTGGTGGTGCTGTGCTGCGACAAAACCATCCTGTTTTTCCTGCAGTTGATTCATGCCTAGCGCGGGGAGCCGTTCATGACGAAACAATGGTTTGTGCTTCACACCTTGACCGGCCAGGAGCAGAAGGTCAAGCGTTCCATCGAGGCAAGGGTGCGGATTGAGGAGATGGGGGAGTTCATCGGCGAGGTCGTGATTCCCACCGAGAAAGTCTCCGAGGTCAAGAACGGGGTCAAGACGACCGTCACCCGCAAGTTTTTTCCCGGTTACGTGTTGATCAATCTGGCCCTTTATGATGAGGGGCGTAACGTGTTGGAGCCCACCTGGCGGTTTCTCAAAGAGACGTCGGGGGTGATCGGTTTCATCGGCGGCGAGCGTCCGATGCCGCTGTCCACGGCTGAGGTTGACGCGATCGTCAATCAGGTGGCAGACAAGAGCAAAGAAAAGGCCAAGCCCAAGGTTCAATTTGAGCCGGGCGAGACCGTGAAGATCATCGACGGACCGTTCATGAGTTTCAACGGCACCGTCGATGAAGTGGATCCCGACCGGGGCAAACTGAAGGTCTCTGTAGCGATCTTCGGACGTTCCGCTCCGGTCGAGCTGGAGTATTGGCAGGTCGAGCGCGCGGTCAACGAGAACGCGTAGCCGTCCGGCCGGTCCCGCTGCGCCCTGAGCGCGGCGGCGGCTCGTCAACTGCGGCCCGTCCGTACCGGTGGGGATGCCGGGAGGGCCGCGACAGACACAGTAGGCAAAAGTATGGCGAAGAAAGTCACGGGTATCGTGAAATTGCAGATTCCCGCCGGTGCGGCGAATCCTGCGCCGCCGGTGGGCCCCGCGCTGGGCTCGCAAGGCGTCAACATCATGGCGTTCTGTAAAGAGTTCAACGCCAAGACTCAAGACAAGGCGGGCCTGATCATCCCCGTGGTCATCACGGTGTATGCGGACCGCAGCTTCTCCCTTGTGTTTAAGAGCCCCCCCGCCTCCGCGCTGCTGAAGAAAGAGGCCGGGTTGGCCAAGGGCTCCGGGGTCCCCAACCGCGACAAGGTCGGCAAAGTCACGCGCGAGCAGGTCCGAAAGATCGTCGAGATCAAGAAGGCGGACCTCAATGCGACGGACGAGGCGGCGGCGATGCGGATGATCGAAGGTACCGCGCGCAATATGGGTATCGAGGTGGTTGACTAAGCATAAGGGGACACGGATCATGGCAAAACATGGCAAACGGTATAATGATGCGCTGAAAAAGGCCCCGACGGCACAGGTCAGCCTGGAAGAGGCGGTGGCGTTCGTGAAGGCCAACGCCAACGCGAAATTCGACGAGACGGTTGAGATCGCGATGCGCCTCGGCGTGGACATCAAAAAATCCGACCAGACCGTGCGCGGCACGGTCAATCTGCCGCACGGGACCGGCAAGACGATCCGCGTGATCGTGTTCGCGGCCGGCACGCACGCCGACGAGGCGAAGGCGGCTGGCGCGGACGAGGTCGGCTACGAAGAGCTGATTGAAAAGGTCAAGAACGGCTGGACCGACTTTGACGTGGCGATCGCGACCACCGACGCAATGAAAGAGGTGCGTAAGATCGCCCGCGTGCTCGGCCCCCGCGGCTTGATGCCGAATCCCAAAACCGGTACGGTGACGGACGATACGGCGGCGGCCGTCAAGGCGGCCAAAGGCGGCAAGGTCGATTTCCGCATGGACCGCACCGGCAATGTCTGCGTGCTCTGCGGCAAGCGCAGTTTTGACGCCGACAAGCTGGTCGGCAACATCAATGCCATCGTGGCGGCGGTCCAGTCCGAGCGCCCGGCGGCGGCGAAGGGAACGTTCATCCGATCCCTCACGGTCAGTTCGACGATGGGCGTGGGTGTGCGCGTGCTGCTCAAGGCCGAGGAATCGATTTAATCACGGGAGAAGGATGACATGAGAACCGAAAAACTTTCTATCCTGAACGAGGTCATCGAGCGCGTCAAGGCGTCCGACTTCTGCTTTGTCCTGAATTACGGCGGGCTGAAGGTCACGCAGTTGACCACGCTGCGTCAGAGCCTGTCCAAGCTGGATTCGCGCGCCATGGTGGTGAAAAACACCTATCTGGGCAAGGTCGCGAAGGAGCTGGGCTGGTCAGATGTCTCGACGCTGCTTGCCGGACCGACTGCGGTCGTGACGGGCAGCGGGGATGTGGCCGAAGTGGCCAAGCTGCTGGTCGCTTTTGTGAAGCAGAACGACAAGGCGGCGATCAAGGGCGCCAGCCTCGAGGCGGCGCTGCTGACCGCGGCGGATGTCGAAGACCTTTCGAAGTTGCCGTCGAAGGACGCCATGCGCGGCATGCTGTTGGGCACGCTGCAGGCGCCGGCGACGAGCCTGGTGCGTGTGCTGAACGCGCCGCTGTTGAACGTGCTCTACGCCCTTAAAGCGTATGAGGAGAAAAAGGACGGATCTGCGGCATAAACGAGTGTCGTAAAAACCGACGGCGCGGGTGTCGGCGGGTGCCGGCATCCCAGCGCGCCACACGGCGCGAACGGCTCCTTCATGAGGAGTGGCGCTAGCGGGGACCCCGCCCGCGAATCATCGCGTGCGGTTGCACAAAAAAAAGGAAGAGAACCATGACGAACGATGAAGTGATTGATTTTCTGAGCAACCTCTCGGTGCTCGAGATTTCCAAGCTGGTCAAGGCGCTGGAAGAGAAGTGGGGCGTCACCGCCGCCGCTCCCGTGGCTGTTGCCGCAGCCCCGGCCGCCGCCGCAGCCCCGGTCGAAGAGAAGACCGAGTTTGACGTGATCCTGGCCGAGGCCGGCGCGAACAAGATCGGCGTGATCAAGGAAGTGCGCGCGATCACGGGTCTCGGGCTGAAGGACGCCAAGGATCTGGTCGAAGCCGCTCCGAAACCGGTGAAGCAGGGCGTCTCCAAGGACGAGGCTGCGAAGCTGAAAGAGCAGCTTGAGAAGGCCGGCGCCAAGGTCGAAGTGAAGTAACACGCTTCGCTTGAAAATGTGGGGACTGCCCGGCGATGACGCGGGCAGTCCTCGCTTTCCTTCAACACGCCTGTGCGCGTCGAGAAGGAAGATGCCCGAACCGTCATCCTTTTCGTGTTTGTCAAAAAAGAGACGAATCGCACCTGAGCGCCTGATGATGCAAGGACTGGCCGTAGTGTGAATCAGTTAACCAAGTGGCCGCTTACCACACTTCCATTCATAACCGGCTGGCAGAACAGTGTGTCAGGGCGCGCAGCGGGCAGCGGGGCTGGATGCTCCGGCGTGCGGGGTCTTTGAGTTGACAACCCTCGTTTTCAACATCCCAACCTGAGGTAGGCAATGGTTGAACGTAAAGTATTCGGCAAGCTGAAGCCCGTGATTCAGCCGCCCGATCTGATCGCTATTCAGACGAAATCGTACCAAGATTTTCTTCAGATGGACACCGTGCCCGGCAAGCGTGAAGAGAAGGGCTTGCAGGCCATTTTCCATGAGGTGTTTCCCATCGACAGTTATGACGGGCGCTACACGCTTGATTTCGTCAAATATGAGCTGGGCGAGCCCAAGTGTGACGCCTTGACCGCTTTGGCTGACGGCAACACGTTCGCCGCGCCGCTGCATGCGACCTTCCGCCTCAAAGACGGTGATGAGATCCGCGAAGAAGATGTCTACATGGGCGAGGTGCCGCTCATGACCCGCGACGGTGCCTTCGTCATTAACGGTGCCGAGCGCGTGATCGTCTCGCAGTTGCACCGTTCGCCAGGCATCTGCTCAGAGCAGGCGATCCACCCCAACGGACAGACGCTCTACTCCGTCCGCCTGATCCCCGACCGCGGGTCGTGGATCGAAATCCAGTTTGATTCCAGCGACATCATGTGGGTCTACATGGATCGCCGCCGCCGCCGCCGTAAGTTTTATGCGACGACTTTCCTTCGTGCGCTCGGATACGGGACCGACGAAGACATCCTCAAGCTGTTTTACACCACGCAGATGTTGAATGTGAAGGGTGGGCACGACGCCGAAGCGCTTGAGCACTTGATGATGAAGGACGATCTGGTCGATGTTGAGTCGCAGGCGGTCTTGGCCCGCCGCTACGACCCGATCACGCCGGCTTTGCTCGATCAGATCGCGACGGCCGGCTTTGACAAGATCGAGGTGGTGGACGTCTCGGTCGATGAAGGTGTTTTGATCAAGACCTTGCGCGAAGACGCGAAAGCCAACATCCATTCGGAAGAGGATGCGCTCAAGGATATCTACAAACGGCTGCGTCCGGGCGATCCTGCGACGTCCTCGAACGCGAAGACACTGCTCAAACGGCTCTTCTTCGAACCGCGCCGTTATGACTTGGGCAAGGTCGGGCGCCACAAGATTAACCAGAAGCTGGGACTGTCGGGCAAAGTCCCCGAAGACCTGCGGATCCTGCACGAGAGCGGCGTCGACGTGATTGAGGCGATCCGCCTGCTGCTGCGCATCTACGTCGGGGAAGATCATGTCGACGACATCGACCATCTCGGCAGCCGCCGTATCCGCACGGCCGGGGAGTTGCTTGAGAACCAGTGCCGCGTCGGCTTGGCGCGCACCGAGCGCCTGATCCGCGAGCGCATGACGCTCTTCGATCCCGCGAGCGGCGTGTTGGCGCCCGCCCGTCTGGTCAACAGCAAGTCGCTCTCCGCCGTGGTGCAGGATTTCTTCGGCCGTAGCCAGTTGAGCCAGTTCATGGACCAGACCAATCCGCTGAGCGGCTTGGCCCACAAGCGCCGCCTCTCGGCCCTGGGTCCCGGCGGCCTGAGCCGTGAACGCGCGGGCTTTGAAGTCCGCGACGTGCATTCGTCGCACTACGGCCGCATCTGCCCGATCGAGACGCCTGAAGGCCCGAACATCGGCCTGATCTCGTCGCTCGGCATTTACGCGCAGATCAATCCGTTCGGGTTTATCGAGACGCCTTACCGCGTGGTACGCAACGGCAAGGTCTCGAACGAGGTGCAATACCTGTCGGCCGATGTGGAGGAGAAGTTCATCATCGCGCAGGCCAACTCGGAACTCAAGCCGGATGGCAGTTTCGCTTCCGAACGCGTGACCTGCCGGGTCAAAACCGAGTTCGAAGATGTTGACCGTATGCGCGTCCAGTACATGGACGTCTCGCCGATGCAGGTGATCTCGATCGCCGCAGGCCTGATCCCGTTCCTGGAGCATGACGACGCCAACCGTGCCTTGATGGGCGCGAACATGATGCGCCAGGCGGTGCCGCTGCTGAAATGCGAGCGCCCGTTCGTTGCGACCGGTCTTGAAGCGCGCGCGGCGGCCGACTCTTGCGTGACGGTGCTCGCCGAAGACAACGGCGTGGTGGCCTATGTCTCCGCGGTTGAAATCATCGTCACGCCGGACGGGAAGATGCCGTCGGGCAAAGCCAAAAAGAGCGACAACGCCAAGGGCATTTACCGCTACGCCCTCCAGAAGTTCCGCCGCTGCAACGCCGGCACCTGTTTCAACCAGAAGCCGATCGTCAAGGTCGGGCAGAAGGTCAAGAAAGGCGATGTGCTGGCGGACGGTCCCGCGACCCATCAGGGTGAGTTGGCGCTCGGCAAGAACCTGCTGGTGGCCTTCATGCCGTGGTCCGGCTACAACTTCGAAGACGCCATTCTCGTGAGCGAAAAGGTGGTACGCGACGATGTCTTCACCTCAATCCACATCCAGGATTTCGAGGTCGGCGCGCGCGACACCAAGCTCGGCCCGGAAGAGATCACGCGCGACATTCCCAACGTGGGCGAAGAAGCGCTTAAGAACTTGGGTCCGGACGGCGTGGTGCGCGTAGGCGCTGAAGTCCGCCCCGGCGATATCCTGGTCGGTAAAATCACGCCGAAAAGCGAGACCGAGCTGGCGCCGGAAGAGCGGTTGCTGCGCGCGATCTTCGGGGAAAAGGCCGCCGACGTGCGCGATACGTCGCTGACCGTTCCGAGCGGTGTTTACGGCATTGTGATGGACGTCAAAGTGACTTCGCAGCAAGAGGCCCGGCGTCCGTTCCTGTCGCTCGCGGCGTCGCCCGAGGAAAAGAAAGAGATCCGCGACGTCGAGGAGGAGCGCAAGAAAAAACAGGCGGCTTTGGAAGAGGAGCTGACCACGGCGCTGAGCAACATCCTGCTGGGCGAAAAGATCCCGCTCGATGTGCTGGACGTGGAAACCGGTGACATCATCATCCCGGCCAACCGCAAGATCACCAAGACGCTGCTGTCGCGCCTGGCCAAATCGCACGATCACATCCAGATCGAGAACAGCCCGGTGCAGCAGAAGATCGAAGAGATCATCAACGGCTTCCGGCCCAAGTTCGACGAGCTGAAAGAGCAGGGCGGAGGCGCCGGCGAGTTCGCGGAGTTGGACGGCATCGTGGATGAAGGCGGCGTCATCAAGCAGGTGCGGGTCTACATCGCCGAGAAGAAAAACCTTTCGGTGGGCGACAAGCTGGCCGGACGTCACGGCAACAAGGGTGTCGTGGCCAAAATTGTGCCGGATTGCGATATGCCGTTCCTGCCGGACGGCACGCCGGTGGACATCGTGCTGAACCCCCTCGGCGTGCCTTCGCGCATGAACCTGGGGCAGCTCTTCGAGACCTACCTCGGCGTCGCCTGCAAGGTGCTCGGCTTCCATGCCGCGACCCCGGTGTTCGACGGCGTGAAAGAGGAGCAGATCGACCGCCTGCTGCGCGAGGCGCGCGGCGTGCAGCAGAAAGAGATCGGCGGCAATGCATGGATTTGCGAGGACGGCAAGAGCGTCATCTACGACGGCCGCACGGGTGATCCCTTTGATCAGCGCGTGGTGGTCGGCCAGATCTACATGCTCAAGCTGCACCATTTGGTCACAGACAAGATCCATGCACGCGCCACCGGGCCTTACTCGCTGGTGACTCAGCAACCGCTGGGCGGCAAGGCGCAGTACGGCGGCCAGCGTATGGGCGAAATGGAGGTCTGGGCGCTTGAGGCGTATGGCGTGTCCTACGCCCTGCAAGAGCTGTTGACGGTCAAGTCCGACGACGTCGGCGGGCGCACCCGCATCTATGAGGCGATCGTGAAGGGGCAGAACACGCTGGACGCCGGCATGCCGGAGTCCTTCTCGGTGCTGATGCACGAGTTGCGCGGTCTGTGTCTGGACATGAAGCTGCTGGGCGGTGAGCAAATGACCCCGGCTGCTGAATTGAGCAAGTTTTAAGGCGACCCTTCAGGAGGTTCACAATGAATCCTTATGCAGCACGAGAGATGTTTGGCGGGATGTTCGACGCGGGCGGGCACTATGACGCCGTGAGTATTACGCTCGCGTCGCCTGAGACTATCCGTTCCTGGAGCAAGGGCGAGGTCCGCAATCCCGAGACCATCAACTACCGGACCTACCGCCCGGAACGCGACGGCCTGTTCTGTGAGCGGATTTTCGGCCCCACGCGCGATTGGGAGTGCGCGTGCGGCAAGTACAAGCGGATCAAGCACAAAGGCGTGGTCTGCGACCGTTGCGGTGTCGAAGTGACGGTGTCGCGCGTGCGCCGCCAGCGTATGGGCCACATCGAGTTGGCCGTGCCGGTCTCGCACATCTGGTTCTTCAAGTGCAACCCCAGCCGCATCGGCCTGGTCTTGGACAAGACCGCCAGCGAGCTGGAGCGTGTGCTCTATTACGAAGACTACATGGTCATCGAGCCGGGCGACACGCCGCTGGAGTATATGCAGTTGCTGTCGGAGGCCGAGTACCATGAGGCGCTCGAGAAGTACGGCGAGAACTTCGTGGCGATGATGGGCGCCGAGGCGGTTCGCCGCGCGCTCAACAAGGTCGATCTCGATCAGCTCATGCAGGACCTTGAAGAGCAGATCGAGAACACCCGCAGCAAGCAGACGCGCAAAAAGATCACTAAGCGCATGAAGATCGCCGACGGCTTCCGTGTCAGCAAGGCGCGTCCCGAGTGGATGATCCTGGACTGCCTGCCGGTGATCCCGCCGGAGCTGCGTCCGTTGGTGCCGCTCGAGGGCGGCCGCTTCGCGACGTCGGATCTGAACGATCTCTACCGCCGTGTGATCAACCGCAACAACCGTCTGAAAAACCTGCTGCTGCTCAAGACGCCGGATGTCATCATCCGCAACGAGAAGCGCATGCTGCAGGAGGCGGTTGACGCCGTGTTTGACAACGGCCGCCACGGCCGCGCCGTTGCCGGCGCCGGCAACCGTCCTCTCAAGTCGCTGAGCGATATGCTCAAGGGCAAGACCGGCCGGTTCCGCCAGAACCTGCTCGGCAAGCGCGTGGACTATTCCGGCCGTTCTGTGATCGTCGTCGGCCCTGAGCTGAAGATCACGCAGTGCGGTCTGCCGAAAAAGATGGCGCTGACGCTCTTCGAGCCGTTCATCATCCGCCGCCTCAAAGAGAAGGGCATTTGCCACACCGTACGCACGGCGCGCAAGATGATCGAGCGCCACGACGAGCAGGTTTGGGATATCCTCGAGGAGGTGACCAAGGGCAAGACCGTGATGCTCAACCGTGCGCCGACGCTGCACCGTCTCTCGATCCAGAGCTTCGAGCCGGTGCTGATCGAAGGCGAGGCGATCCGCATCCATCCGATGGTCTGCACGGCGTTTAACGCCGACTTCGACGGCGACCAGATGGCCGTGCACGTGCCGCTGTCGGTCGAGGCGCAGTTGGAGAGCCGCCTGCTGATGCTGGCGTCCAACTCGATCTTCTCGCCGGCTTCCGGCAAGTCGATCATGACGCCGACGCAGGACATCGCGCTGGGTATCTACTACTTGACCGTCCCGAGCCAAAGCGACAAGCTGGCCAACAGGATTGCCGGAAAAACACCGGCCGGCGAGACGCATCTGCCGCTCTTCAACACTACGGCGGAAGTTGATTTCGCCTTGGCTGACGGCGCCATCACGTATCACACGCGCATCCGTCTGCGTAATCCGGACTTCGGCATCAAAGGACGCCGCTTCGGCAACCCGGATGTCCGGGTGATCGAGACGACGGCCGGTCGCGTGATCTTCAACGAGATTTGGCCGGATGAGCTGGGCTTCATCAATGACAAGATCGATAAGAGCAAGCTTGGCGACCTGATCCTGCACAGTCATCAGGTGGCCGGTCATGCCCGGACGGTCAAGGCCTTGGATGAATTGAAGGCGCTCGGGTTCAAGCACGCC
>JAGOBZ010000309.1 GCA_017999015.1 Kiritimatiellia bacterium | reverse complement strand
TACTCGATCTGCAAGGCATGCTCATCGAGCACCTCCGCCATGCGGGCGCGCACGACCGCCGCCGCCGCACCGCCATCCCCTACGCAAGCGGCCGCCGCGTGCAAAGCCCGGCTCAAGCCGAGCGCGCGCCGCCGCTCGTCGGCAGAGAGATAGACATTGCGCGAGCTCATGGCCAACCCGTCGGGTTCACGCATGATCGGCGCGACCACGACCTCGACGGGGAAGTTGAGATCGCGCACCATGCGCCGTATGACTGCAGCCTGCTGATAGTCCTTCTGGCCGAACACCGCCAGATGCGGCAGCGTCAGGTTGAACAGCTTGGCCACCACCGTGCAAACCCCCCGGAAATGCCCGGGGCGCCGTGCACCGCACAGGCCGAGGGACAAACGTTCCTCCGTCACAAACACGCTGGCATCCGGCGCGTACAGGGTTGCGACAGGCGGCAAAAAGACCGCCGCCGCCCCCGCCCGCCCGCACAGGTCTAGGTCGCGCACCTCATCGCGCGGATATTTTTCAAAATCCTCGTTGGGGCCGAACTGGATCGGATTGACGAAGAGACTGACCACGACGGCATCAACGCACTTGCGCGCCTCGGCGATCAGCGAGAGGTGCCCCGCATGCAGATACCCCATCGTCGGCACCAACCCGATGCGCGCGCCATCCATACGCCGGGCCAACGCCCATGCCTGCATCTCGTCCGCCTGCTTGATCTGCATCATATTCATGGCTGTTGCGCTCGCTTTCAAGACGCCCAGGCGGCGATGACCGACCGCGCCAGCCCATCGATCTCCTCTTCGCTGTGCGCGGCGGAGATGAAACCCAGCTCAAATTGCGACGGCGGCAGATAGAAACCGCTGTTCAGCACGGAGTGGAAGAGCCGCGCGTAGGCCGCGGTATCGCTTTGTTTCGCCGCAGCCAAGTCGCGTACCGGATCCGGCGTGCAGAATAAGGTAAAGACGCCCTGATACTGCGCACAGTGAAACGGCAGACCGTGCGCGGCCGCCGCCGTATTGACCGTGTCCGCCAACCGTCGTCCCAGCTCGGCCATGCGAGGGTAGGGATTTTCCCGTTCCAGCACAGCCAGGGTCTTCAGGCCGGCGGCCACGGCCAGCGGGTTGCCCGACAACGTGCCGGCCTGATAGATTTTGCCGGTCGGCGCCAGTTCATCCATGAATACCGCAGCCCCGCCAACCGCCGCAAGAGGCAGACCGCCGCCGATCACTTTGCCCAATGTGATCAAGTCCGGTTTCACGCCGACCGTCGATGCGTAGGAGGACAGGGAGAAACGGAAGCCGCAAATGACCTCGTCGAAAATCAGCAGTGCTCCGCATCTGTCCGCCGCGTGACGCAGTTTGGCAAGGAAATCAGGCTCAGGCAGGACAAGGCCCATGTTGCCGGCGACCGGCTCCACAATGATCGCCGCAACCTCCGAACCCTTCTCGCGAATCAGCGCATTCACTGAGTCAATATCGTTGTACGGCGCGACAAAGGTGTCGCTGGCCACATGCCGTGAGATGCCCAGCGAACTGACGGTGCCGCCGGTCAGCAGACCGCTGCCCGCCGAAACCAGCACGCTATCGCTATGCCCGTGATAACAGCCGTCGAATTTGATGATGCGCTTGCGTCCGGTCACCCCGCGCGCGATGCGCAGCGCGGTCATCACCGCCTCGGTCCCTGAGTTGACCAACCGCACCCGTTCCAGGCTGGGCACCCGTTCGCACAGCCGCTCGGCGAAGAGCACCTCATCCGGCGTATTGATGCCGAAGGTCGTGCCGAGGGCCGCGCGCGACTGAATCGCCGCCACCACTTCGTCGTGTGCGTGCCCGAGGATCATCGCCCCCCACGAGCAGCAGAAATCCACCAGCGTGCGGCCGTCCGCCGTCTGGATGTGCGCGCCTTTCCCGGATCCAACATACAGCGGCGTGCCGCCGACACCGTTGAAGGCGCGCACCGGACTGTTGACCCCGCCCGGAATCACCCGGCACGCGCGCGAAAACAAAGCTTCATGATTGAGCATGGACACACCGCCTTACACATTGCCCCTGATGCACCCGACATGAAAAAAGGGCGTTCGGGTCACTTCTTCGATTTCGCGTCCTTATCCTGCCCGCGCCCGATCGCCAGAATTTTGGCGACCTTCGCCTCGGTCAGCTCATAGCCCTTGAGGCCCGGGAACCCTTCCCAGATGATCGTTCGGTATTGCGGTTCGAGGATAATGACATGCGGCCACCCCCAAACCCCGAACAAGGCTTCATACGCCCCTTGGTCAGGGTGCGCATTGACAGAAAAGTCCGCCAAATCCGGTCCTGCCTCCGAGCCCGCAGGTTGCCGGGAAACCGGGCTGCCGGCCTTATCAAGCTTTTCTTTCCGGGCTGCGGGCAACGCGCGGTCCAAGGCCAGCGCGTACTCCTTTTTAGGCCCCACATACGCCTTGACCTGTTCTTCGGTCTCGCCGGTGATTCCGATCACCACCAGCTCGTCACCGAATTTGCGATGCAGCGTGTTCATGAGCGGCGTCATCCGTTTACACGCCCCGCACCAGGTGCGCCAAAACTCAATGATCACAAACTTCCCTTCCGTCTCCGGTTTACCCGAAAGCCACTTCGAGACCTCCAGCGGCGGCGCGTCCGTGAACACACAACTACGCGCCCACATCTGCTTGCCGCCATCGGCCACAGTCTGCACACGGCCGGTCGTGCAGACTCCCGAGGCATCGCACTCTACGGCCCGGGTGCCCGCCACCCCGCACAAGCAGACACATAGACACACGGCAAAACGCGCCACGCTGTTTGCACTCATCGTCTCTCTCCTTTGGCCGGGTACTATACCCCATGCGAACGTCCGGAGACAAGGGGGTGCGCTTCAACTCGCGCGCTCGTTGAAGCAGCACCAAAAGGAGGAGTTAGGAGTTAGGATTTAGGAATTGAATGCGAAACCACCCCACAAAAGCAGGGCGTTCCATTGAGTTTGAGCTGCTAGCCAGTCTCGATCTGGACGCGGGAATTTGTGTCTTCATCATGAGGACACAAGTAAACCCCCTTTTTGAATCTTTTAACCTCTTTGTCTCCAAGGTATTAAAACTCCTAACTCCTAAATCCTAACTCATCCTTCGGGGGCGGATTCAACAAAGTTGAACCGCACCGTCACATTTACACTGGATTTTCCCTGCGGAAGGCAGTAAGCTTGTAACATGTAATACAGCGAAAAGGGGGATTGAAAGATGAAGGGTTTTTTCGCCGCGTTGCTCATGTTACCGTGTTGGGTTCTGGCAGACGCCTCGCTGGGGACAGCGACTCTTCAGGCGGCTGCCCCTCAGGAGCGTAAAGCCATGCAAATTGTGATCGAGACCAATCTGGGCGCCTTGACGGCGGAACTGTACCCCGACAAAGCGCCGGTGACGGTCAGCAACATGCTCGCCTACATCGACGCCAAGTATTACGATGAGACCATTTTCCACCGCGTGATCGACGGCTTCATGATCCAGGGCGGAGGCTTCACCCGGGACATGGCCCAGAAAAAGACCAACGCCCCCATCAAGAATGAGGCCGACAACGGCCTCCGCAATGAGCGCGGCACGCTGGCCATGGCCCGGACGATGGTCGTGGACAGCGCCACCAGCCAGTTTTTCATCAACCTTACCGACAACAGCGGACATTTGAACTTCAAGGCCAAGACCGATGCAGGCTACGGATACTGCGTTTTCGGCAAGGTCATTGAGGGCATGGACGTGGTGGACAAGATCGCGAAAACCCCGACCGGGTTTTCGGGTCGGCACCAGAACGTGCCGCTGGAGCCGGTGGTCATCACCAGCATCCGACGTAAAACCGGGACCGCCGCGACCGCCACCCCTTGAAGCGAAGCGGCGCGCCTCCCTGCATCCCCCCATCCCATTCCATGTCAGCCAGCACGTACGACGACAAGCACATACAGACCCTTTCAGCGATTGAGCATATCCGCAAACGTACCGGCATGTATATCGGCCGGACCAGCGACGGCGGCCAATACGAAGACGGAATCTACATCCTCCTGAAGGAGGTCATCGACAACGCCGTAGACGAGTTCATCATGGGCTACGGCAAACGGGTCGAGATCACCCTGACGTACAATACTGGTGAGGTCGTCATCCGCGACTACGGCCGCGGCATACCGCTGGGTAAGGTGGTGGACTGTGTCTCGCAGATCAACACCGGCGGCAAGTTCAGCGATGATGTCTTCCAGTTTTCAGTGGGCATGAACGGCGTCGGCACCAAGGCGGTGAACGCCCTCTCCACACAATTCGAGGTGCGCGCCTACCGCGACGGCGAATA
>JAGOBZ010000308.1 GCA_017999015.1 Kiritimatiellia bacterium | reverse complement strand
GCCGCGTACAGGCGTTTCGAGGAGACCTGGCCGTTCCCGTTGTACAGGAACTCGGTGATCTGCCCCTTGAAATCGGTCTTGCGGAAGAGGCGGCCGAAGGAGTCGTATTCCATATGCTCCGACTGTCCGAGCGGCAGCGTGCGGCGCGTCTGGCGGTTGAGGTGGTCGTAGCCGAACGTCGTTTCGCGCGACAGAGGATCAATGATCGAGAGCAGCGTGCCGTAGGCGGAGTAACCATAGCCGTATTGAGGCGAGACAAGCCGGTTCTGGTTGAACGGGTCGGGGACCTCCGGCATCGTCACTCCGGTCAACCGCCCCTGCGCGTCATAGCCGAACTGGCGCACTTTGCCGGCCGGGTCGATTTCGGCGATGCGGTTGCCGGCGGTGTCGAAGACATTGCTGGCGAAGGTGCCGTCGCTGAACACTGTACTGATCTGGCGGCCGAGCGGGTCGAAAACGAATCGGCTCTCGCGGCCGAGCGCGTCTCGCGTGAGAACGCGCTGACCCGCCGCGTCATACTCGAATTCCGTGAGGTTGTCGTTGTCGTCCGCGATCGCGGTGTTCCGCCCGGCCGCGTCGAAAGCGTAGCGCGTGCTCGCGCCGGTCGGCTCGATCTTCTCGATGACACGTCCGGCCGCATCGTAGACCGAGCGTTCAGCGGATATGACGGTTCCGGGAGAGGTCACCTGGCTGAAGAACTCAACGCCGTTGTCTGTCTGTTGCGGGGAGATGGCGATGACGACGCCGCTCAGCGCTTCCGTGCGGACCACGCGGCCGAGCGCGTCGTAGACGGTGCGGGTGGCGTTGGCTGGTGCGCCTGACGCGTGTGGAACCACGCTCAGCACGGCACGGCCCTCGGCATCGTAGACCGTCTCCGAGGTCAGGCCGGTCGGAAGCCGAGTCTGAATGGCATTGCCCAGCGCGTCGTAAACGAACTCTGTAACATTGCCCAGCTTGTCCGCCCTGGCAAGCGGCTTGCCGGCGGCGTTGTATCGCGTCCAGGCGCCGTTGCCCGATGCGTCCACCGTGTTGGTCGCGCGACCGGAGCTGTCGTACTGCGTAAGGGTGGAGACCTCCCTTGTGTCTGTCGGGTTTTCGGGATTCACCCAGACGCTCGACATGCCGGTCTGGTTCCCGAGGACGTCATACGTGAAAGAACGCGACACGCCGGCCGCGTCGGTGAGCTGCGTCAACCGGCCCGCGGCGTTGTATCCCATGGACATCGTCGTCCGGCCCAGCGCGTCCCGCATCTCGTTCAGGTTCCCCGCCCCGTCGTAACCGAAACCAGACGTGTTCCCCATCTGGTCGGTTGTCGTCAGGGGGCTTCCGGCCTCGTTATACGTGTTCAGCGTCACACGCCCCAGCGGATCGACGGAAGACAACTGGTTGCCGGCATCATCATACGTGTAGCTCGTGGTATGGCCGAGGGGGTCGGTTTCGGTGAGCTTGTTGCGCTTGGCGTCGAAGGTGCGGGTGGTGACGTTGCCGAGCGGATCGGTGACGCTGACTTCGTTGTCGTTTTCGTCGTAGCCGCGGAGGGTGACGCCGCCGAGGGCGTCGACGGTGCGCACGATGTTGCCGCGCATGTCGTATTCGTGGACCGTGGCGTTGCCGAGGCGGTCGGTGACGGTCTGGCGGCGGTTGGGGATGTCGTTCGCGAAGGTGACGGCGTTGCCTGCGGCGTCGGTCTGGCTGACGAGGCGGCCGTCGTCGTCGTAGCCGGCGGCGAGGGCGCGGTTGCCGAGCGGGTCGACGATGGTCTGGAGCAGGCGGCGGCCGGGCGCGGCCGGGTGCGGCACGTATTCGAAACGGTTGGTCTCGCCCGCGCGGTTGACGAAGGAGGCGAGATAGCCGTGTTCGTCGTACGCGTAGCCGAGGGTGACGCCGCCGGGCGCGGTGATGGCGGTGATGCGGCCCGCCGCGTCGCGGGTGAAGGCGACGCTTTCGCCGGAACTGTGCGTGATGCCGTCCTGGGTGAAGGTGAGCGAGTTGGCGTTGCGGTCGGTGAGCTTGCGCAGGCCGAAGACGCGCCGGATGTCGAGGCGGGTGCCGTCGGCGGTGCGGTAGACCCAGTCCTCGGGGTCGAGCGCGCCGATCGCCACGAAGTCAACGAGCGTCACGCCGTCGTCGCTGCGGGAGAGGCAGAAGTTGCCGGCGTCGGCCTCGCTGAGGCTGAGCGTGCCGACGGAGCCGTTGATGGGCCGGAAGGCGACGGAGGCGTTCTCGGGCGGGAAGATGCCCTGCTCGGTCGGGGAGTAGGCCTCGAACTGCTGGACCTCGTCGCCGACGAGGACGCTGACGACGTGGCGGCGGACCGGGCGGATGCCGTAGAAGGGAATGCCCATGACCGTGCGGATCACGTAGTCTTCCCAGCCCTCGCCGACCGGATCGGAGGTCTGCACCTGGACGGAGCGGAAGCCGAGTTCCCAGTCGGGGCCGAAGTCGGCGGCCGACGTGCCGCGGCTGTCGTAGGAGCGGAGGAGCTGCACGGGAATGCCGACGAGCGGCATGTTGAGGTCCTCGAAGGAGAGCTGGAACTGGCCGACCTTCATGCCGCCGTCGAGCACGATGCTGTGGCCGTCGAAGACCGTTGTCGCGCCGAAGAGGTCGGCGGCGATGACGCGCAGCTCGTACGCGCCGTTGCGCAGGAGCGTGGGGTCGATGCGGCCGAGCACGGCCGGGACGCCCGGCACCCCGACCGGCGCGGCGCCTGTCGCGAGGGTCTGCCAGTCGGCCTCTGTTTCCTGGCCGGTGGCGCGGGAGCGGAGCTGGAGCGTGTAGGCGGCGACGTCGCCGCCGGTGAGCGTGCCGGCGATGTCCGTCGGGGCGGTCACGGTGGAGCCGTGGAGCGGGGTGTAGAGGGTGAGCATCACGGGTTCGGTGTCGGGTTCGACCGCGTGGACGGTGACGGGGTCGGAGAGGAGCGTCCCGCCGGAGGCGAGGAGGGCGCGGGCCTTGAGCTGGAAGGTTCCGGCGGCGGCGAACTGATACACGGACACATAGGGCGGCGCTGCACAGGCGGCGACGGATGAGCCGTTGACCAGGAATTCGACGGATTCCACGGCGGCGCCGCCGACCGGCGCGGCCTGCATGATGAAGGGCGTGCCGACGGAAAGGGTGGAGCCCTCTTCCGGCAGGAGCAGGCTGATGCCGGGCGGCACGGGTTGCAGGCGGATGACGACGGGGGCGGAGGCTGTCTGCTGGCCGATCTCGTTCATGGCCACCGCGTCGAGGGTCTGCGTGCCGGCGGGCAGGTTCTGCCAGGTCAGGCCCCACGGGGCGTTGGTGCGGGTGCCGAGGTACTGGCCGTTGGCGTAAAAGGCGACTTCCGTGAGGGACCCCTGCGGGTCGGAGGCGTCGGTCATGATGGTGAGCGCGCCGCCGGCGGGGGCCTGCGCACCGGGTTCCGGAGCGACGATGGCGATGGAGGGGCCGTCGCGCCCGGGTGCGGTGACGTTGACGGTCAGGGTGTCGGTGACCGTGTGCTCGCCGTCGGAGGCTGTCAGCAGGAGGGCGTGTTCGCCGACCTTGGAGAAGGTGGCAGAGACAAGGCCGGACTGATTGTCACGGCTGAGAACGCAGCCGCCGGAACCGGCGTCATAGAGCCAGAAGTAAGAGATCCAGCCGTCCGGAAACCCGTCGTCGGTGACCGCGGGCAGAAGTTCCACGGGTGCGCCGATCACGGCGGCCAGCGGTCCGCCGGCGTCTGCGGCGGGCGGCTGGTTGGCGGAGGTGTAGACCGAAACGGTGACCGTGTCGGTGCCCTGTTTCTCGCCGTCGAAGGCGGTCAGCTTGAGCACATAGGACCCCGGCTGCGTGAACTGGGCACGGGTGACGGGCGCGCAGGGGTCGCTGAACGGGACAGCCGCGGGACCGGACACGAGACTCCAGACGTAAGTGAGCGGGGAGGGCACGCCGTCGTCGGAGGCGGAGCCTGCCAGCGTGACCGTGGTCCAGCGGGCGGCGGTGAAATCATCGCCGGCATGGGCGGCCGGGGCCGCGTTCGCCACATAGGGATGCACGAGCACCGCGACATGCGAGTGTACGGTTGCCGCGCCGTCGTTGGCGCTGAGGCGCAGGACATAGTTGCCGGGGTGGCTGAAGGTCGCGGCCGTCACAAGTGATGCCGGATCGCCGAACGCGACATCGGCGGGACCGGTGACAAGCGACCACAGGGTGGCGAGCGGCGATGGGCCGTTGTCGGGGTCTGAGGCGGAACCAGTCAGCGAAAGCTGCGCGGGCAGCGTGATCTCGGCCGGCTGTCCGGCGTCGACGGACGGCGGGATATTGGCGGGCACGCTCGTGGCCAGGGTGACCGACAC
>JAGOBZ010000307.1 GCA_017999015.1 Kiritimatiellia bacterium | reverse complement strand
GTGCCGGCCGGTCATCAGCACGCTGCGCGATGGCGCGCAGACGGTGGCCCCGGCATAGAAGCCGGTGAACCGCACGCCCTCGGCCGCCATGCGGTCAAGCCGGGGCGTCTGAATCACCTGCTGGCCGTAACAGCCCAGCTCGCCATACCCGAGATCGTCCGCCAAAACGAAGATCAGATTGGGCTTTTGCGCGGCGGCCGCCGCGCCCGCCGCCAGCACCAGCACGGCGATCACATATCGGTTCGTCATACTCACTGCTCCTTCCGCGTCAGGGTTTCCCGGGCGGCTGCCACGGCACCGCGCCCCCGCGCTGGATCCGCGCGCGCAACGCGGCAGACAACTCGGCCAGCACTTTTTTATCCGCCTGCGCGAGGTTGTTCCGCTCCTGCGGGTCGTCGCGCAGGTTGTACAGTTCGTACGGCGAAAATGGGTCATTCTGAAGCAGCTTCCATCCGCCGCGGATCAACGCCTCATAACTCTTTCCGCCGTACGCCGCGCCGCCCTCGCGCCGCACGAAGTAAAGATCGCGGTCCGCAGGGAGCGTCCCGCCGTTGAGAAGCGGCAGCAGGCTGACGGCATCCAATCCCGGCGGCAACGGCGCGCCGGCCGCCTCGAGGAATGTCGGAAACAGGTCAAAGGTCTGGCCGGCATACGGGCACCGCGATCCGGCGCGGACCACGCCCGGCCACCTCAGCAGAAACGGCACGCGCAGCCCGCCGTCGTAATGACTCTGCTTGCCGTCGCGCCATGGATCGTTGCGCTGGCCGTGCGGCAGCGACCCGCCGTTATCGGACGCGAACGCCACCACCGTGTTCCGCGCGAGGCCGGTGGCCTCCAGCGTATCCAGCACGCGGCCGATGCCCGCATCCAGATGCTCAACAAACGCCACATTTTTCGCCCGCGTTTCGGCGAGCGCCGGATCGCGCGCCTTGACCCGCGCCAGCCACTCGGCAGGCGGCTCAACCGGAAAGTGCGGCGCGTTGTAGGCGAGATAGAGAAAAAACGGTCGCGACGACGCGGCCTGCTCGGCGAGATAGTCGCACGCCCAACCCGTGAACAGATCCGTCGCATGGCCTTCGGGCGTGATCTCCTGCGTGTTGCGCCGCATGTAGTTGCGGCCATGACGCAGATGCGTGGTGTAACTGTCCATCATGTCGCCGAGAAAACCGTGAAAATACTCGAAGCCGCGCTCGCCCGGCAGATTGGGCGACGCCAACCCCAGGTGCCATTTGCCGATGAGCGCGGTGCGGTATCCGGCCTGCTTCAGACAATCCGCAAGCGTGGGCAGGGAAGGGTTGAAATAGCCCCAGGACTGCTCCGGCTGCGTGCGGATCACGCCCGGCACACCCGCCCGGTCCGGGTAACACCCCGTCAGCAGCGCCGCGCGCGACGGGGAACAGACCGTGCAGGTCGACCGCATGTTCGGGAAGAGCATCCCCTCCCGGGCCAGACGGTCGAGGTGGGGGGTGCGGACATCCGTGCCGCCGAACGCCGCGACGTCGGCATACCCTTGGTCATCGGTGAGAATGATGAGCAGGTTCGGCCGCTCACTCCGCGCGAACGCGGCCATCAGGCAGACCGACGCGGCGAGCAACCGTTCCCTGCTTTTCATCGCGTTCTCCCGTGCGGGCAACGCCCGTTACAAGGTTGCGTGTTTGTCGCGGATCGCGTCGGCCAGCGTATCCAGCGCGGCGAAATCTTCGGCTTTCGGCAGCCCCTTGCACATCACGGTGCCGAGCACCTCGACCTTGAGGTTGGGGATCAGCCCCGCAAGCTGTTCAACGGCTTTGGTGCCCCAGCCGTACGAGCCGATGATGCCGGCGTACTTGAGCTTCGGGCGCAGCGCGTTGGCGAGGTGCGTGGCGTTGAACACGCTGGGGTGCGGCCCGACATGCACCGTCGGCGTGCCGATCACGATCGTCGCCGCGTCCACCAGCGCCATCGCCAGCTTGCCGATATCGGTCGTCGACAGCTCAAACTTTTCGACAACCACGCCGCGCTCCGCCAGCGCGGCGGTCAGGTAATCGACCATCAGCTCGGTGCTGCCGTGCATCGAGATGTAAGGGATCACCACGACGTTCGCAAGCCGGTCCGACACCCACTCCTCATAGGCCGCAAGGATGCCCTCCACATGGTCATAGATCGGGCCGTGGCTGGGCGCGATCAGGTCGAACGCCAGCGGTCGGATTTTTTTGAGATTGCCCTGCACGCTGCTGCGGAACGGCATCATGATCTCGGCATAGTAGCGCTTGGCCGCCGTGATCACCGTCGGATCTTCGCCTGCGTACAGGCGCGACGTGGCGATGTGCGAACCCAGAAAGTCGCACGAAAACAGGATCTTCTCTTCAGGCAGGTGCGTGACCATCGTCTCGGGCCAATGGACCCACGGCGTGTGGAAAAACTGCAGGGTCTTGCCGCCCAGCGCGAGCGTCTCGCCGTCCGCGACCGTCCGGATACGCGCCTCGTCAAGCCCGAGGTGGTCGATCAGCAGCGGCTTGGCTTTCGGCGAGCAGACCACGATCGCCTCGGGATACATCGCCAACACGGCGGGAATGGAGCCCGCATGATCCTGCTCGGCATGCTGCGCCACCAGGTAATCGATACGCGGCACCTCGGCCAATTGCCGCTTCAAGGTGGTCTCGAACAGAGCCGGATCGACCGCGTCGATCAGCACCGTTTTTTCGCTCCCCTTGACGAGGTACGCATTGTAGCTGGTGCCGTCGGGAAGCGGAATCAGGGAATCAAACAGCCGCCGGTTCCAATCGATCGCCCCCACCCAAAAAACATCGCCCCGGATTTGCCTCGGTTTCATCGCCAACCTCCTTTAGACATTGAACACGTGTTGACTTTACACCAATTCACTACCGCTCGCAAGAAGGGCACGGCTGTGATTTAGTCGATTTAGTTCTGGCAAACTGAATCACACCCAGCTTGCATTTCAAATTACCCTCCTCTATGATTCACGCCCATGAGTTCACGACGTGAAGCAATCTTCATTATCACACGCTGGCTGGCTACCCAAGAATTCCCGGACAGATTGATCCCCGACAGTCCGGACCGCGCGTTCATCACCGACCTTGTCTACACCACGGTTCGCCGCAAACGCTCGCTCGTTTGGGCACTTGAGAAGTTTCTCAAGAAAATGCCCAAAGGGGAGACTGAGGCTGCGCTGCTGGTCGGCGCCTGTCAGTTGCTCTTCATGCCCGATGTGGCCGACTATGCCGCCGTCAACGAGACGGTTGAGGCCGCGAAGATGACCTCGCAGCAGACAGCGGGACTCGTCAACGGCGTCCTGCGCAATCTGCAACGCCAGCGCGAACAGGTGCTGGTCGAATTGGCGAGTCAGCCCATCGGCATACGGGCCTCCCACCCCGATGCGCTGGTCACCCGCTGGAGCCACCGTTTCGGCCCGGAAGAGACGCTTGCGCTCTGTGAACGGAACAACGAGCCCTCCGACACTTGGCTGGCTTATCCCCCGCGGCAGGGGGCGGAGGCCGTGGGTCAGCAGGAGGATGGCGAAACCTTCAAAAAGCTGGCGCACGGCATGCGTGTCGAAGAGGTCCCGGGATATGCCGAGGGCGCTTTTATCGTGCAGGACCCAGGCACTGCGGCAGCCATCGATCTGCTTGACGTGCGCCCCGGACTGCGCGTGCTTGATGCCTGCGCAGCCCCGGGCGGCAAGACCGTTCAAATTGCCTGGCGCATGGGAGTTCCAAGGAAAAATGATCTTAGGCACAGACTCGTCGCGCTTGACCTGCACGAGGACCGGATCGCTCTGATCCATGCCAATCTCGCGCGGACGCGTCAGAACTGGGTCACGGTCCACCAAGGAGACCTGACGATGCCGGCGTCCCCGGCGCTGGCGGCGCTCGGTCCGTTTGACCGCATTCTGCTAGATGCCCCCTGCTCAAACAGCGGTGTGTTGCGGCGCCGTCCTGACGCCCGCTGGCGTTGGACGACCCGGCGCATGAAGCAGTTGGCCGCGACGCAGGCCCTCCTGCTTGAGAACGCGCTGGCGCTGTTGGCTCCTGGCGGCCGGTTGGTCTACTCCACCTGCAGCCTTGAGCACGAGGAAAACCGCCGACAGATCACCGTCTTGCGCCGCACACATCCCGAGATCGTCTGTTCCGGCGTCATCGAACGTATTCCCACACGTTCAAACACGGACGGCGCATTCGCCTGCGCCCTGGACCGGCCGACTGCCGTTTAGCAGCAATTCTAATTTTGGCCACATAGCATAGTTGATTTTTGGTTGATTGTTGTTGGGGCGCATGGTTTTTGGTGCTGGACCGGTCTCGGGCGGCCTGCGGGGGCCGCGTCACGCGGCGGCGGCGG
>JAGOBZ010000306.1 GCA_017999015.1 Kiritimatiellia bacterium | reverse complement strand
CGCACGACAGCGACTACGCGCCCAGCGGACCGGACTGGCAGATCAAGCTGACGGAACTGTTGCGCGTGATCCAGTTCTACAATTCCGGCGGCTACCACTGGTGCCCCGGCGACGGGACCGAGGACGGGTTCTGCCCCGGACTCTGACCTGACGCTTACGTAAACTAGCGCGCCCCGGCGTGACCGGCGTGGTCATGCCGGGGCGTTTCCGTGTGTGCCAAGGATGGTCCGAATCTCAGCACCGCATTTCAGAAGCACGGTCATGTGCGGAGCGCGCAAGCTCTTGTGCGCCATAGTTCTTGTGGAGGCGGATGCTTTCGCTTTGTTCTTCGCGGAACTTGTTCTGCGGCGAGAAGTTCGCCGGGCTGCAATCTGCCCGAAAAAGAGCGGTAGCAGGCTGCCGCCCTCCAAATGAAACGCGGCGAGTGCGGACTGTAGGGAGCGTGCGCCGCCCGAAACGCTGGCCTTCGAGAAACGGGCGCGCGTCGCAGGATAACCGATCACAGGCACCTGCCATTCCCAACCGGCGCCGGGGCTGCAAATCCCCAAGCCGTGCGGTGGAGCGCGAGGGATGGGCAATCTGACGGCAGTCGACCGGGTTGTGCGGAAGCGTCTCCACAGGCGTTCGGACTGCTTCTGCACCAGGCCTTCCCGGGAAAAAGCCTTGGGGATACTGCCCGGTACGCAGAGCGCATCAGGGCTGCAGCAGGCCGGCAGGTCGAAAGCATGCAGATTTGGTTCTCTGTTGCCGGGGGATTGACAACCGAGGCAATTGGGTATGTAATGAATGCAGGTGCGAGCGTGCCCGGTCCCCGCAATGGGGGCGGCACGCACGGGTGAGATCGGATATCTCGTCAGAGTGAAGGCAAACGGTCGTGCGCAGTCTGCGGGAGCCAGTTCAGGAGGGGCTTACCATGAACAATCTTTCTCGTACGTGTGATGTGTTTCTGCTCGGCGTCAGCCTGTTGGCCATCTTCGGGGCGGTCGCCGTGTGGGCGGAGCCGCCCGAAACGGTGAACGTCCATGGCGCGCTCGCGGACCCGGACGGCCTGCCGCTGTCCGGGGCGCGGGCATACGTGGTCCGCTTTTTCGACGCGGAGACCGAGGGCAGCCAACTTGGCGGCGACATGACCGGGATGGCAGACGTGTCGGATGAGGGGTTGTTCAATATCCCGGTGGTCTTGCCGGCGGAGGCGTTGGCCGCGGCGGCCGTGTGGTACGCGCTGGGGATAGACACCGACACGCCTCCGGACGCGGATGCCGGAGATGACATATTCCCCGAACGGGTCCGGGTGCACAGCGTGCCGTTCGCGCTGGAAGCGGGAGACGTAGCTCATCTGGACGCCGACCGCATCGGCGCCGGCACGGTGGACAATACGGAGTTCGGCCATCTCTCGGGCGTAACGCAACCGATTCAAACGGCCTTGGATGCCAAGGCAGACGATGCGGACCTGACAGCGCACGAGGACGACGCCAATAACCCTCATGCCGTGACGGCGGCCCAGGTCGGCCTCGGCAACGTGGACAACACGCCCGACGCCGAGAAGCCGGTGAGCACCCCAATGCAAGCCGCGCTCGACGCCAAGGCGGACGGGGCGGACCTGACAGCGCACGAGGGGGACGCCGACAACCCTCATGCCGTGACGGCGGCCCAAGTGGGCCTGGGCAGCGTGGACAACACGGCGGACCTGGACAAACCGGTGAGCACTACTATGCAAGCTGCGCTCGACGCCAAGGCGGACGGGGCGGACCTGACAGCGCACGAGGGGGACGCCGGCAACCCTCATGCCGTGACGGCGGCCCAGGTCGGGCTGGGCAACGTTAACAACACGTCCGACGCCGACAAGCCGGTGAGCACGGCCACGCAGGCCGCGCTGGACATGAAGCTGCCGAGGACTTCTGAAGCCTATGTCGTGGTCGAGGCAGCTTCAGATGCAGCGACGAACGGGACGAAATTGCTCGAGGCCTATGCGGCGGCCAAGGCGCTCACGCCATTCGGCGCCGCATTGAGCGCGACCAACCGTGCCGTCGTGCTCGTGCCGCCGGGAAAATACAATTTGGGAGGCACCCCTCTCACGATAGATACAGACTACGTGGACCTTGTAGGCGTGTCCACCGCCCGCGACGACCAGTACATCTACCGCGCGGATAATGTCCTGGTCCAGACCGCAAGCGATGTCCGCATCGAGAACCTGCTCGTTTACTACTCCTCCACTACGGGCAGTGTTCATGCTTACTACCCCAACGCAACTTGGGATGACGGCGTGAGCCACACCGGCTCTCCGCCTGCCACCCGCATCCGTAACTGCGAGTTTCGCGCGTCCCTTAACGGCATGCGAATTGGCGTGGAATACGCGGGGGTCTACGAAGACTGCGTCAGCGGTTCGCAGGCTTTCGGCGGGGGCAGCGGTGGCACGGCGAGCGGCACGTTCATTCACTGTACTGGCGGGAACACTTCCTTCGGCGGATACGGCACGGCGAGCGGCACGTTCATTCACTGTACCGGCGGCACGTACGCCTTTGGCGGTTACTACGGTACAGCAAGCGGAAAGTTCATCGATTGTACCGGCGAAAACTACACCTTCGGCGGCTGGCACGGCACGGCGATCGGCACGTTCACCGATTGTACCGGCGGCAACAACGCCTTCGGCGGGAACAGTGGCGCGGCGAGCGGCACGTTCAACAACTGCATCGGCGGGAGCTCTGCCTTCGGCGGATACGGCACGGCGAGCGGCACGTTCAACAACTGCACCGGCGGTGAATATGCTTTCGGCGGATACGCCGGCACCTCGACCGGTGGATCATTCCACGGCTGCCGCATGACGGGGACCTACGGGGTTAGCACGTTCAGGGGTAGCATGGAGGACTGCCGGTGGGGCGGGGGATTGACCTGCGGCGCGGAGGCGCGCATCTACCGTTCGACGATCCTGGGCAATGTGGACCTCGACGGCACCGCGGCGGGCATCGCCCACTCCGCGGTACAGGGCACCATCCAGAACGCGGGGGCGGCCTCGTTCAATACCGGAAACCTCGAAGACGCCGACGTGAACTAAGATGAATACTCAGTCGCACATTCACCGTGCAGACAGCGGCGCGTTCCGTACAACGGGTCGCGCGCGTCTATCAGGCTTCGGGCCGTCTCGGACGACTGAAATTCTCCCTGACGGGCAATTGGTCCATTCTGAAGGAAACACAGCACCATGCGAACGAACACCTGCTTTCTGACTCTGATGGCGCTAGGGACGGTCCTTGTCCTGACGTCAGCCCGTGCAGCCAACACCAACGGCGATGGCGTCACGCTGCTCCTGCCCTCGGCGGAACGATGGTCCGGCGCATCCATGGAGAATACGGATGGCGCGGTGACGAACGTCATGGGGATGTGCTACGAGGGGCGCGACCTCTGGAACCCGGATGGCGCGTGGCTGAGCCTGTCGCCGTTGGCGATTCCCGGCCCCTCGGGCGAAGGAGAAGGCGAGGGTGAGGGCGAAGGCGAAGGCGAAGGCGAAGGCGAAGGCGAAGGTGAAGGTGAAGGTGAGGGCGAGGGCGAGGGCGAAGGCGAGGGTGAGGGCGAAGGCGAAGGCGAAGGAAGGGACTGCCCCGCGGGGTCGGTCTATGGTCAGGTCCCTGGGCCAAGTCTTGAAGACTGGGACTACCTGCGCACATATGAAGGAGAAAGCGCCGCATATGAGAGGTTTTCAGGCCTGACGCAGCTAATTGGGAGCATTCACTGGTGGGGCATGTTGGTTGACCCGATGGTGAACCCAGGAGAATGTTCCAGCTTCAAAGTGGGTTTCTTTGCGAATGATGAGGGTGAGCCGGGTGTCTTGATTCGCGAGTACGTCTTGACGCCCACAGTTATCGAAATCGGCCTGGTTGCATGGTTTCCCTGGCCGGCCTACCGTTTCGACGCGGTGCTCGACGAGCCCTTGACGCTTGCCGTGGGTTGGGTTTCCATCCAGGCTTCTGCGAATCCGCAAAACGTGGCGCTGATTTGGCTGAGTTCAAGCATGGGCGATGACCGCTGCTATTTTAATCAGGGATCGGGCCTATTTGAACGTAGTCTGGACCTCAGTCTTTGTCTCACTGCCAGTGGCGGCGAAGGCGAGGGCGAAGGTGAGGGCGAAGGCGAGGGCGAAGGTGAGGGCGAAGGCGAGGGCGAAGGCGAGGGCGAAGGTGAAGGCGAAGGTGAAGGTGAAGGCGAGGGCGAAGGTGAAGGTGAGGGTGAAGGCGAGGGCGAGGGCGAGGGCGACATCTGCGTTGACGAGTGGCACACGGCGGACCAGGACCATAGCTCGAAGGTGGAGTTGACGGAACTGTTGCGCGTGATTCAGTTCTACAACAGCGGCGGCTTCCACTGCGCGGACG